>CAUSGP010000051.1:0-10745 GCA_963531075.1 uncultured Actinomycetaceae bacterium
AGACGTAAGGCGGTTGGGCAAAGAGTCGGCGCGGTCGCCAAGGCCGCGGGGAGAACGCCTTGAAGGGTGGTTTAGGCCCTAAGTGGGACTGAAGAGTCTAAATTGATCTAAAGACTCTAAGCGGGACTAAGACGCGCCGACGGCCGGGACTCCCAGCCAATCGTTCCACCCATTGTGGAGCACCAGCCATGCGATGAGACCGTAGCCGGCCTGGCGTGGTTCGTAGCCGCTGGACATCGACAAGTCAGTGTTCCACTGTTCATGCTCAACGAGAGGAGTGAAAGTGTCGACGTAGGGGAGATCGCGGCGAGCACACACATCACCGAAAGCTTTTGAGAGATCCGATTGAATCTTAAAAGGCGCTTCGCGGCGTGGGGGAGGGCCTACAATGAAGGACCTGAGCTTCATTCGTGCGGCAGCATCGAGAATATTGGCGAGATGAAGCCGATCACGAGCCAGCGTTTGGCCCGAGTCGAGGTCGTGAGAGCCGAGACCGATAACGAGGCGATTGTCCTCATCGTGACGCAAGCGTCTGGCGACTTCGTCGCCCCAGCGTTTGGCCAGTGCTTCGGTGTCCTCTCCCGGAACGGCAAGAATCATCGGCATAAGCGGCGGCTCGCTGCGAGTGCGTGCCATGACCCGCCCTGTCCAGCCAAGAGCTCGCGCATCGCCGAACCCTGCCACGAGCTCGTCGCCTATGAAGAAGATCGCCACATTCGCTCCTCAGTCGTGCTACATCTTCGCTAGAAGTTACCTCAACTCTAGACGATGTGCTTTAACTCTAGACGGTAGAGCCTCGACCGTCGTAGAGGCACCCCTGCCGCCTAGGCGCGATGGCAAAGAGCCTGGGCGGCAGTTGCAGAGAGATTCGTGTCCGTTGAAGGTGCCTCTAAGAAACTCAGCGCTCGAAAGCTGCACGCATAAGGATTTCATTTTGGGTGGCGTGGGCTCGCACGATGCCGACCGACGGAGAAGCAGAAGCCGGACGGGAAACGAGCCTAGGAGTGATTCCAAGTTCACGGAACAATGTGACGAGGAGGAAACGCCACGCTCCCATGTTCTCCGGCTCATCTTGAACCCACACGACCTCGGCGTTGGGGTACTTGGCCAACTCGGCGCGAACAGCATCGGTCGCCAACGGGTAGTATTGTTCGAGCCGCACAATCGCGGTGCGCGTATCCTTGATCTTCTTGCGGAAATCATCCAGATCATAGTAGATGCGCCCCGAACAGAGAAGAACGCGGTCGACATCCGTTCTCGAAACGTCGCTTGGCTTCGGTTCGTCGCCTAGCCTCGCTTCTCCTTGAGATTCATCGCCGATGACCGGGCGGAACGAACCTTGGATGAGATCTTCGACCGGCGAAACGACGCCTCGACGTCGCAGAAGCTGTTTCGGTGAGAAAGCGATGAGCGGGCGACGTGGGCGGTTGTACGCCTGCGTGCGGAGCATGTGGAAATGATTAGCGGGTGTCGATGGCTGACAGACCCACATGTTGTCTTGTGCGCACAACTGGAGATAGCGCTCAATCCGTGCGGAGGAGTGGTCAGGCCCCTGGCCCTCGTACCCGTGAGGAAGGAGAAGAACGAGAGAAGAATGCTGATTCCACTTTTGTTCGGCGGATGACACGAATTCGTCGACTACTGTTTGGGCGCCGTTGGCGAAATCGCCGAACTGCGCTTCCCACACCACGAGCGCGTCAGGCCGCTCGAGTGAATAACCGTATTCGAAAGCCATGACGGAGTACTCCGAGAGGGGGGAATCATAGATCCACAGCTTTGCCTGATCCTCGGTCAAATGATCGAGAGGCGTCCATTCTGCGCCGGTTTTGTGATCGTGTGAAACCACGTGCCTTTGGACGAATGTTCCGCGGCGCACGTCTTGCCCCGACATCCTTACGGGAACCCCCTCAATGAGGAGCGAACCGAAGGCCGCGATCTCTCCCATGCCCCAATCGACGTCGCCCGTGCGCATCATTTTCGCTCGGCGCTCGTAGAGCTGGGTGATCTTCGGGTGAGGAGTGAAACCCTCGGGAATCTGAAGATGAGCGTCGCCGATCCGCGCGAGAATCTCACGGGTGGTCCAGCTGGTCCAGCCGATCATCGTTCCAGCGTCTTCCTGCTGGGCTGCGGGAATCTCGAGGCCTTCGTAGACGCCCGACTTGCCTGCTGCCGCCTCGGCCTCCGCGGCCTTGACCTGTTTAAAGGCATTATCGAGGGTAGCGCGGTAGTTTTCTTCGAAGGCTTCGGCCTGCTCGGCCGTCATCTCGCCTCGACCGATGAGAGCCTCCTTGTACAGCTGGCGGGTGGTCCGCTTGGAGTCGACCAGCGCGTACATGACCGGCTGAGTCATTGACGGGTCGTCGCCCTCATTGTGACCGCGGCGTCGGTAGCAGACGATGTCCACGATGACGTCTTTGGAAAACGCTTGGCGGTACTCGTATGCCAGCGCGGCAGCGCGCACGACCGCCTCCGGATCGTCGCCGTTGACGTGGAAAATGGGAATTTGAAGCCCCTTCGCCACGTCGCTCGCGTAGTTGGAAGAACGCCCGGAATACGGCGTGGTCGTAAACCCAATCTGGTTGTTGACGATCATGTGAACCGTTCCGCCCGTGCGATAGCCGCGAAGCTGCGACAGGTTGAGAACTTCGGGCACGACGCCCTGGCCGGCGAATGCGGCATCGCCGTGTATGAGGATCGGAAGGACGGCAAAGCCGCGATCGCCGCGATTTTGCTGGTCTTGCCGCGCGCGGACGATGCCTTCGAGAACGCCGTTCGCGGCCTCAAGATGCGAAGGATTGGCGGTGAGATAAACGCCCGTCGTCTCGCCGGAGGGCGATGTATACGTGCCTTCGGTTCCAAGGTGGTACTTGACGTCGCCTGAGCCCTGCACTGTGCGCTCGTCAACGAATCCATCGAACTCGGTGAAGATCTGCTTGTACTGCTTTCCCGCGATATTCGTCAAGACGTTAAGTCTGCCTCGGTGGGCCATCGAGATCGCGACCGAATCGATACCGTCGCCAGCCGCGCGGGAAAGGACTTCATCCAGCGCGGGAATGAGCGACTCTCCGCCTTCGAGGGAAAAACGTTTCTGCCCCAGGTATTTAGTGTGCAAGAACGTTTCGAATGCTTCAGCCTGGTTGAGTTTCTCGAGGATCTGGAAACGTTCGTCGTCGGTGAGCTTGGCGCGCGGGCGTTCGATGCGTTCCTGAAACCAGCGACGTTGCTCCGGATCAGTGATGTGCATGTACTCGAAGCCGATCGACGCGCAATACGTCTCACGAAGCAGCGAAAGTGCGCTGCGCAGGGTCATCGATCCGTTGTCAGTGAAATCGCCCGTGGGAAAGGACCTGTCGAGGTCCCACGATGTCAGGCCGTACGATCCGAGGGAAAGATCGGGATGACGGAGGGTGCGGAAGGAGATCGGGTCCGTGTCCGCGATGAGATGTCCTCGTGAGCGATAGGCGTGAATGAGGCTCGTCACGCGCGAAGCTTTGTCGAGATCCTTGAGCGGGTTGTATTCCACGTCGCGCTCGAATATGAAAGGCTCGGTGGGAACGTGAAGCGAGTGGAAAACTCTGTCGTAAAAGCCGTCAAGGCCGGTGAGCTTGCGTTCAATGAGGCGCAGGAACTCGCCCGACGTGGCTCCCTGAATGATGCGATGGTCATAGGTGGAGGAGATGGTGACCACTTTGGAGACGCCGAGGCGCGCCAACACGGAATCCGACGTGCCGGCGAATTGAGCGGGATAGACCATCGACCCGACCCCGATGATGGCTCCCTGTCCCGACATGAGGCGGGGCACCGATTGCGTCGTCCCGATGCCGCCGGGATTCGTGAGCGATACCGTGGTCCCTTTGAAATCGTCGATTCCGAGTGCGCCGTCGCGCCCGCGGCGGACAAGGTCCTCGTAGGCGGACAGAAAGTCACGGAAAGTCATGAGCTCGGCGGCTTTGATCGAGGGGACAACGAGGGTGCGCGACCCGTCGGGGCGATGCGCGTCGATCGCGATGCCGAAGTTCACATGTTCGGGATGGTTCACTGCCGGCTTGCCGTCCACCAACGCATAAGAATTGTTCATCTCGGGCATTTGCACGAGCGCCTCAATCGCGGCAAAAGCGACAAGATGCGTGAAACTGACCTTGCCTCCCCTCGTGGCGCGCAGCCTTTCATTGATGATACTGCGGTTGTCGAACATGGTTTTGGCTGGAATTTCACGGAACGACGTCGCCGTAGGAACAGCCAGCGAAGCGTCCATGTTGGCGGCCACGGACTTCGCTGTTCCTTTCATGCGAACGGTTTCGCCGGAAGAAAGGGGAGTGTCGCTCGCCACAAGCTTGTGCCGTTTCGCGTACGGAGTGAGAGCTGGTTGTGCCGCGGCGCGGGGAGCCGGCGGAAGATCCGAGCGCGTGGAAATTGAATCGGGTGAGGATTGCCGAGAATCGCTTTGGGAATGAATCTCGATTTGTGCCCTCGCTGTTTCGGGGTCCGCGTGAATAGGACGGGAACCGTGAGCCTGCCTGCCCTCGGCTCGCCACCTCCTGAAAAGGTCACCCCATTGCTGCGGTACTTGAGAAGGGCTCTTGAGGAAATCGGCGTAGAGATCCTCAATGAAGCTCTGGTTCGGGCCAAAGTCGTCGTGTGGCTGCGTTGACACTATTTTCCTCGCTAAGTTTGGAATCCGACATGTCAAGGCTACGGGACTTGGCGTCGACTTTCACGTGTAGTTTCGTGTTGAGTTCCTCGGGAGGGGCGCTTGGGGCGCGGTTGCGCTGATTTCCGGGTGTGTTCGCTCCGGCTTTTCTATCGTTTTCTATCGGGATGCGCTGTGCTGTTTCTACCGGGGCGCGCTGTTCATCGACAAAGTGCCGTTGTCGTTCTGCGTTGCTGCGAGAGGACCGGGATGCGTTGCTGCTAAAGGCTAGTGCGCCGGCGCGGCTCGGGGATGACGTCGAAGGCGAAAGAGCCCTGCGCTGTCCGAGCGTAATATCAGAGAAGTGATGTGCCTTTCGAAAACCCTCGGCGGATGCTGAAATATGAGATATTTAAAGGGACGCCTAGGCCATCTTTGCAGGGCGTAGGTGGTGACCCTTTAACCGGTCCGTTATCATTTTGTAATGGAATCACCGGAAAATCACGTAGAACCGGAGGATGATGGGCAGGCACGCACTAAATACCGAGCCAACAGCTCAGGTTCACGCTACTCGTACGCGCCGTTCGGGTGCTAGGCAGGAGACGCCGAATCTCAATCGTCGCCAGGTACGCCTGGCCCGCGAGATGGAGGAAGCTGCCGAAGCGCGCAAGGTGCAGCGAGCAGAGCACCGTGAAGCGGAGGAACGCGCACGCCGGGAAGAAGCCGAGCGCGCGAGAATCGCTGAAGAGGAAGCTCGGTTAGAAGAGATTTCACGTAGGGTTGAGGCCGCGCGCAAGGCCGAAGAAGCCCGTCGCGCCGAGGAAGCTCGGCGCGCAAAAGAGGCCCGCAAGGCCGAAGAAGCTCGCCGTGCTGAGGAAGCACGCAAGGCTGAAGAGGCTCGCAAGCTCGAAGAGCTCCGCAAGGAACGCGCGGCGCGCAGAGCAGCACGCAAGCTCGAAGAGGTTCGTCGTGCTGAGGAAGCACGCAAGGCTGAAGAGGCTCGCAAGCTCGAAGAGCTCCGTAAGGAACGCGCGGCGCGCAGAGCAGCACGCGAGGAGGCTCGGCGTGCTGAGGAAGCGCGCAAGGCCGAGGAAGCTCGGCGCGCTGAGGAAGCGCGTAAGGAGCAAGAGCGCAAGGCTGCTGAGGAAGCTCGTCGGGCGGAGCAGGCTCGCAAGGCCGAGGAGGCCCGCCGCGCGGAAGAATCGCGGAAGGCCGAGGAAGCGCGCAAGGCCGAAGAGGCTCGGAAGGCTGCCGAGGAAAAGCGCAAGGCTCAGGAAGCCAGCAAAGCTGCGGCTTCCGGCGCCGCGGGCAACAGCCCGTTCGCCGTCATCACCAGGCGTCTGGAAATCGTGCGCCAGGCGGAGGCTGATCGCAAGGCCGAGGAAGCTCGTAAAGAACGCGAGGCGAAGAAAGCCGCGCGTTTGGAGAAATCGCGCAGGGCTCAGCAGATTAGCGAACAGCGCGCCCAGCAGGAGCGTGCCGAAAAGGAGCGCATGGAGCAGCAGGCGCGGCAGGAGGCCGAGCGTCTGCGTCAACAGCAGATTCAAGAGGCTGAGGAAGCTCGTCGTGCAGAGCACGCTCGCAAGGAGCAAGAGCGCAAGGCCGCTGAGGAGGCTCGCCGTGCTGAGCAAGCGCGCGAGGCCGAGGAGGCCCGTCGTGCGCAGGAGGCGCGCAAGGCCGCTGAAGCAGCTAGCTTGCGCGAGGAACAGCTGCGCAAGGCCCAACAGCTGCGCGAAGCGAAAGCGAAAGCCGCCGAGTCCCCGGAGGATCGCAAGGCGCGTAGGCGGCAGCAGGCCGAGTTGGCGAGGAAGATCCTTGAGGCGGAACGTGCCGCTGAAGAAGCTGCTGCCGCTTTCGACAGTCAGGATGGCGCGAACGAGTCGGACGAAGAAACAGCGGTTCTGACGTCCAATGAGATTAGCAATGCCATTTCCGAAGGGGTGCAGATATCCCGTTTGGAGCGGCGTCGCCGAAGCGATCAAGCCATCCAGAAAGCCGCGAAGGGCGGCAACGCAGCGAAAGACGGGAAGGTCGCCAAGCTCGGCAAGATCGCGAAGGTCGAGCCTGAACCGATCAAGACCGAGCAGTCCGCCTCCTTTGGGTCGAAGAAATGGGCGATTCAGGGGGTTGCGGCAGGAGTCGCGACTTTGGTGGCCCTGGGAGTGCCCATTCTCGCTACGAACAGTCCTACTGCGACCGCGGCGCAGAACAACCTCTCCCATTCCTACGTTGGCGGAGAAGCCAGTCAAAAGAAGGCGGGAGGGGTCCCGACGTCGCTCAGCGGTGACGCCAATGCGCAAGCTCGCTCCACGGTCAATGACGTCACCCAAGAGTCCAAAGAGAACAACGACGCTCCCGAATGCGTCGCCACAGGAGCTTCGGGGGCGCGGGCCGCTTTCGGCAAACAACAGCAGCAAGGCGCTCATATCGTCATGCCGCTTCAGGAAGGCGTCTATCGTTTGAGCTCCGCTTTCGGTTACCGCGTTGATCCGATCTACAACGACGTTTCAATGCACGCAGGTCAGGATTTCGCAGCCCCTTTGGGGACCCCGATTCACGCGGTGGCCGACGGTGTCGTCACACACGCCGGTGCCGGAATCAAGGGCCGATCCAGCAATCTGATCATCGTCAAACACGAAATCGGCGGTAAAACGTATTACACCTGGTACATCCACATGTACGACAACGGTGTTCTCGTCAAGAAGGGAGACGCGGTCAAGGCAGGTCAAGTCATCGGCAAAGTGGGATCGAACGGCAATTCGACCGGCCCACACCTCCACCTCGAGGTGCACGATCAGAATGATCAGCTTATGAACCCCGTCGATTTCCTCAAGAATCAGAAGGCGGTCGACTCTTCGAAAGTGTGCGGGTGACGAATATGTGGGCGACCAGACGTCAGTGAGACTCTATCCGATCGGCGCCCCGATCATCCTCGCTCATCGTGGCGGCGCCCGAGAATGCCCGGAGAATAGCTCCGAGGCCTTCGCGACCATGCGCGATCGTGGCTTTCGCTACCTCGAAACGGATGCTCGGGCCACGCTTGACGGCGTCGCTGTGCTCAGCCACGACGCGACACTGGATCGCACCACCGCCGCCACCGGCAAAATCGGCCACTACACCTGGAGAGAGCTCTCGAAAGTCCGCGAACATGACGGCTCACCCGCGGTTATGCGCGTGAGCGAGGCGCTCGAGCAGTGCCCCGACGTCGTCTTCAATATCGATGCGAAATCCGACGCCGTCGCCGCCCCGCTCGCCCGAGCGATTGTCGATGCGCGGGCACACGCCAGAGTGTGCGTCGCGAGCTTTTCGGAACGCCGGCTTCGGCGGATGCGCGCACGCCTGCCCGAAACGGCAAGCTCGCTGGGGGTGGGCGCCATAGCTAGAATCACCGCGGCTTCGCGAGCAAAAGAAGGAGCGGCGCGCCGGAGGCTGCTTGCGGGCGTTCCCCGAGCCCATGTTGCGCAAGTTCCTCTTTCATTTCGCGGCGTGCGCGTGTTGACCAAGGAATTTGTCTCGGTGGCGCACGAGCTGGGAATCGCCGTTCACGCCTGGACGATCGACGAGCTTGACGTCGCCGCGGGACTTCTCGATATGGGCGTCGACGGGATCATCACCGATATTCCAACCGCCATGTACGAAGGTCTGGTGGCGCGAGGTTACTCGATTCATCGTTCGTAGCTGGATGCCTTGCCGTTGGCAGCCGAGTGCGCAGTTCGGCGGGCGCCGTCATCCCGTAAAAAGTACCCCAAACAGGATTCGAACCTGCGACCTTTTGCTCCGGAGGCAAACGCTCTATCCACTGAGCTATTGGGGCCCGACACGTAACTTTAGCAGCTCCTACCGGCTTCGCGCTTCTTGGCTCGGCCCGTTCGCGAGAATGTGTCGGAGCCTCCGCGTAGAATTGCCCGCATGACACCCGAAGATCTAAGTCGGCTTATCGCCGGCGAACTCGCCTCCGCCGTCGCCGACGGCACCCTGACGATCGAGGGCGAAGTGCCCGCCGTGAAGATTGAGCGTCCACGATCGCGCGAGCACGGAGATTGGTCCACCAATATTGCCATGCAATTGGCCAAGCGCGCCGGCAGGAATCCGCGCGAGCTCGGCGAATTGCTCGCCGCGCGGATCGCCGCTCACGAAGGTGTGGAAACCGCCGAGGTCGCCGGGCCCGGGTTCGTTAACATTCGTCTTTCCGCCGCCTCGGCGGGGGAGCTGGCCCGCACGATCGTCGAAGCCGGCGATTCGTATGGGCGAACGGAAAACGGCTCAGGGACGACCGTCAATCTCGAGTACGTTTCGGCCAACCCCACCGGCCCCCTTCACGTTGGAGGCACGCGCTGGGCCGCCGTCGGCGATTCGCTGGCTCGTATCCTCGAGTTCTCGGGCGCCGAAGTCGTCAAGGAATACTATTTCAACGATCACGGCAATCAAATCGATCGTTTTGCGGCTTCCCTCGTGGCGCGTGCCCGCGGCGAGGAGATCCCCGAGGACGGTTACGGCGGGCAGTACATCACCGATATCGCCGAGAAGGTTGTGGCCGATGCGGCGGCTGCCGGCGAGCCTGACCCGCGCCAGCTTCCCGACGAGGAAGCCCGCGAGGTGTTTCGCTCCCGCGGGGTCGAGTTGATGTTCGCTGAAATCAAGGCTTCGCTTCACGAATTCCGTTCCGATTTCGACGTGTTTTTCCACGAGGATTCGCTCCATGAATCCGGTGCCGTCGATAGGGCGATCGAACGGTTGCGCGAGCGCGGCGTCGTCTTCGAAGAAGAGGGCGCCCTGTGGCTTAGGACCACGGATTTTGGCGACGACAAGGATCGGGTGATCGTCAAGTCCGACGGTGAGGCGGCCTATTTCGCCGGCGACCTCGCCTATTACCTCGACAAGCGCGCTCGCGGCGCCGACAATTGCGTGTACATGTTCGGGGCAGACCATCACGGGTACATCGGCCGCATGTACGCCATGGCTCGGGCATACGGTGATACGGCCGGCCCCGGCGAGAATATGGAAATTCTTATCGGCCAACTGGTCAACCTCGTTCGCAGCGGGGCTCCCGTGCGCATGTCCAAGAGGGCGGGAACCGTTGTCACCCTCGAGGACCTGGTCGAGGCCGTCGGCGTGGACGCGGCCCGGTACTCGCTCGTGCGCGCCTCCGTTGACACGACTCTCGACCTGGATCTTGACCTCGTCGCATCACGCACGAACGACAATCCCGTCTACTACGTCCAATACGCCCACGCGCGCACGTGTTCGGTGGCATCGAATGCCGTCCAGCACGGAGTGCGGCGCGAGGATGGCTTCGAGCCCGGGCTGTTGGAGAGCGCCGATTCCGAGCTTCTGGGAACCCTGGCGCGCTTTCCCGACGTCGTGTCACAGTCCGCCACCCTTCGGGAGCCTCATCGAGTGGCTCGTTATCTTGAAGAGGTAGCCGCCGCATACCATGCTTGGTATGGTAAGACCAGGGTGACCCCCAGGGCTGATGATGCAATCACCGACCTTCACAGAACTCGCCTGTGGGTCAACGACGCCGCCCGCGTGGTTCTCGCCAACGGGCTCAGACTTTTGGGCGTCAATGCTCCGGAAAGGATGTAGCGCTCACGTGAAACTTGACACCATTTCCGCGCCGGAACCTGACGGTTCCCCCGACGGGCTGTGGCCATCCTCGGCGCGTCGCGTAGGCGGAGAATTGACCATTGGCGGCGTGGCGGTGAGCGAGCTCGTTCGCCAGTTCGGCACGCCGCTCTACGTGGTGGACGAGGGCGAGCTTCGTGCCCGAGCACGCGCCTGGAAGACGGCAGTGGATGAGGCCTTCGCGGAGCTTTGTGGAGCCGACGTTTACTATGCGGGGAAGGCCTTCCTTTGCGTTGCGGTTGCCAAGGCCGTGGCGCACGAGGGGCTCGCGGTCGATACCTGCTCCGAAGGCGAACTCCGTACTGCGCTGGCCGCGGGAGTCCCCGGCAGCCGCATTGGCCTGCATGGAAACAACAAATCGCGCGAGGAAATCGAGCTCGCTCTGGACGCGGAGATCGCTCGCCTCGTCGTCGATTCGCTCGCCGAATTGTCCCTCGTCGACTCGATCGCTCGAGAAAAGGGCGTCGTTGCACCCATCATGCTTAGGGTT
>CAUSGP010000052.1:0-10721 GCA_963531075.1 uncultured Actinomycetaceae bacterium
GCTCCCAGGGCGAGAAGGACGATTACTGCAATCCCGGCACGAGAACCGGTTTTGGGCAAGAGAAGCGGGCCGGCCGCCACGATGGCGGAGGTCGCAAGCCCCCAAATGCCCACTCCGTAGACGAGCATCACCAATACATCGCGTTGAATCTTCCGGCTGTCGTCGTCCGTTTGTTTACGCTGTGAGATCATACTTCCATATTAATGAAACGAGTGTGGTAATAACAAGACATGGCTAGACCACATGACCCTCGCATTGCAGACCAACTACTCAACCGCATCGCAGATTCGGTTCTCAAACGTGGAATCACCGGATTAACCCTGCGCCCGCTGGCGTCCGATCTCGGTGTTTCGGCTCGCACGCTGAATTATCACTTTGGAGGAAAAGAACAGCTCCTTTTGGAAGCCATCCGTCGCCTCCGCCAGCGACAACCCGAAATCGCCCGAGTGCTCTCAACCGAATCCGAGCATTACACCGACGCTGCGCAGGCAATGACAGCAACCGTCAAAAGGCTGTGGAAGGAAGCCCGGCAGCCGCAAATCCAACCTTTTTTGGCGCTCTACTTCGAATTGGCGACGTTGGCCATTCGCGACCCTTCGCACTACAGGGAGCTCTTTCGGGTTCTCGAACGCGATTGGGCCGATGCCATCACGCAGAATCTAAGCAAGTCGGGAGTACCGCAATCCACGGCCAAAGCTGCGGCCTCGGCGGCTCTGGCCGGCTACCGCGGAGCACTCTTTCTGGCGCTCGCAACAGGCGATTGGGAGGCGGGCGATGAAGCCGTGGCCTTCTTAGTCGATGCACTGGAGAGGCAGCTGAGCTGATGTTCCATCATCGACGTCGTTGACACCCGCGGGGGTCTAAGCCTGACATCGGGGGAGTCTGCGTCATCGCCTGCGGTGTCTAAGCTGAGCCGTCACGCAATGGCGGGCAAGGCCAGAGCCCTCGCGTTGTCGCCAACACCCGTTGTCGCCGACACCGGCCGCTTCGCCCAAGAATTGCGGATCGAAGATGAGCACGCACACTCAAGCTGTCCAAATGAATGCGCTGCGGGCGAAAACCGGAGTGCGGCTTGGAGGAACAGGTGAGTTCAGGCTGACATTTCGCGGAAAACCGGGCAAAATGAAAGGGTACAGTTTTCCCCGGTTGAGACCGGACAATCGAAGGAGGTTCGCGGTGTTCTGCTGCCGTTCCAAGAAAAAGAAGGCCAAGAAGAAGGCCGCCGCCCAAGCTCAGGATTTCATGGCCCATGCAGGCGCTGCCGCCAGCCAGGCTGCTGAGAAGATTCGTCCGGTTGCTGCGCAGCTTGCAACCCAGGCTCAAGAACTCGCTCATCAGGGTAAGGAATGGGTTGCTCCGAAGGCAGCACAGGCCGCGCAGTTGGCCTCTGAGGCGAAAGAGAAGGCCGTCACCGACTACATCCCCAAGGCCAAGCGGGTTGCCCGCGCCGCCGTGGACGCCGCTCGCACCACTGAAGGCGATCTTAAAACTCGCGCCCAGGCCGTACAGGCTTCGGCCGCCGCGGCATTGGCGGAGCCCAAGCCCAAGAAGAAGCGTCGTTTCCTCAAGGTGACGGGAACTCTCGCAATCATCGGCGGCGCCGTTGGCGCTGCAGCCTTGCTGTGGAAGCGAAGCCAGCCCGTTGAGGATCCGTGGGCCGAGTCATACTGGGAGGATGTCGAAGTTCCCGCCGAAGATTCCCAGCAGGCAGATTTCGGCAAGCACAAGGCATGAGATGCTTGGCACCCGTTCTCGGACGGGTGCCAGCGAAACCCAGACAAGAAAATCCAAGGGACGATGTCGGACGACGCCGCAGCATATCAGCTGTTCGATACGCCTGAGGGGGTTCGCGGGCGCTACACTCGCGTTCCGCTCTCTGAGCTCGGGGAAGGCGATGCGCTACTTCGCGTGACGCATTCATCCGTCAATTACAAGGACGGGCTAGCGGCAACTGGCCGCGCAACCATTGCGCGATCCTTGCCGATGATCGGAGGCTGTTGCGCGGTGGGTGTCGTCCTTGAACCTGGGCAATCCGGGCTTGAGGTCGGCGCTCCCGTTTCGATAGTGGGAGCTACCCTCTCCGAACAGCACAATGGCGGGTATTGTGAATATTTGCGCGTTCCATCGAGCTGGCTCACTCCCGTTCCTCCGGTTTTCTCTCTTTTCGACGCCGCAGCCATAGGAACGGCGGGCGTCACTGCGGCGATGGCAGTGCTCAAGCTCGAACAAGCAGGCGTGAATCCGGCAGCCGGCCCAGTCGCCGTAACCGGCGCCAGCGGCGGATCGGGGTCGATCGCAGTCGCCATACTGGCTGAGCGCGGGTACGACGTCACCGCGTTCACGGGACGGCGTGAAGCCGCCGACTCCCTTGTCTCACTTGGCGCGGCACGCGTGGAAGCGCGTCCGGACACATCCGGCAAACGCCCCTTGGAAAAGGGTCAATGGGCTGGCGCAGTCGATACGGTGGGCGGAAGCACACTCGCATGGCTCACGCGAACGGCCGCTCCGGGCGCCTCCATCGCGGCATTCGGAAATGCCGGCGGAAACACTTTGAATGCAACCGTTCTTCCCTTCATCCTGCGGGGCATCAACTTGTTGGGTGTCACGGTCACCTTCCCCTCCGACGCCGTTCGTACGCGCACGTGGAACCTCTTGGAAGAATCACTCAGGCCCGAAGCATTGCATGCAATCGCTTCGGAGATCGCTTTTGATGAGCTCGATTCTGCCCTGGCTTCAATCGTTGAGGAAGGAATTCGCGGCCGGGTCGTCGTTCGGATCGCCGAAAGGGAAGCCGACGCGCCCGCCGCACCGGATCCTCTATTGCGTTGAGCTCTTCATCTCATTGAATTATCCGCCGTATTGAGCTCTCCATCACGCTGAACCCGACGCAATCGCGTTAGCCCACTGCAAACGATAGCGACTGCCCTACGCACACTAGCCCTAGAATGATCCGAGGCCGGTGTTCCGCCAACGCGAGGTTGTCTAGGTGCGCAATCGCCTCTACGCGAGGTGGACGTCCTCCACGCACGGTTGGCGCTCTCCACTCGTTAGGCGCGAGGTTGGCGCTCTCCCCATGTGAGGGGGTCGACGCGCCGCCCGGTGTAGAAGGGCGTATCTTCGCGCACATGCAGGCGAGCCTCGGTGTAGCGCTGCGCGTGGAGAACGCCTTCAAGGCGGTCGAGCGTATCCGCCTCAAAACCCAAAATCCACTCGTAGTCGCTCAATCCGAACGTCGCGAGAGTCGATCCTTTCACGTCGGGGTACTGACTGAATCCGTTTCGTCCATGTTCGGCCATAATGCGCGACCGTTCTTCCGCCTCAAGGAGGTACCACTCGTAGGAACGGACGAACGGATAGACCATAAGCCAATCTCGCGGCGCTACACCGCTCAGGCATGCGGGCACATGGCGGCGGTTGAATTCGGCGGGAGTATGCAGCCCCATGCACGTCCAGACGGGCTCGATGTGGCGACCGAGGGCACTGGCCCGCAACCTGTGATATGCATCTTGGAGAACCTCTGGATCGTCGTCGAGCCACCACACCAAAAGGTCCGCATCCGCGCGGAAACCGGCTGTGTCATACCAGCCGCGCGTCGTGGCGCGCGCCCCATCAACGTATTCCACGCTTTCGGCAATGATCGCGCCTCGTGCGGAATCCTCAGCGGGCAAGGGCGCCTTCAAAGAAAACACCGAATACAAGGCGTAGTGAAAGGCATTGTTGATAGCGTCAAGATCGACGTTCTGTGCATCGCGAGAATCCTGCGGACGATGCGAATGCTCTGCCATGAATCTCTCCTTCGTTCCGGCGCAGGGATGCGCAGTTTCGCTGCACGGCCCAGTCTATCGTCGAGAACCTCGCCTCGAAGATTCTCTTCTGCGGCTGACCTCTTCACCAACCAGCCCGCCCAAACAAATCTGTTCACGGCACTCCTCAGATGCACTCCGTTCGTTTCACCCGAGAGAGGAAAGTTTTAGGACGGGTGAGGGTGAGGCCTACGATTTCCGGGGCGACAGCATTGCTCGGGGCAAACGGTGTGGAATGGACCGGTCCCCGTCGCACTATCGGGTCGAATCCGTTCACCACGAGCCTGCGCTGCCCGCTCCTGAAGGACGTCGACTAGGCTGGCAACGAAATCCCGATCCGTCGATACCGTCGCCGCCCGCTCATATGGCAACCCCACGTCGGCCGCCGTTTCCCGCGCTTCGGTGTCCAGATCGTATACAACCTCCATGTGGTCGTAGATGAAGCCGACGGGCGCGACGACGACGCCGGTGGGCCGCACGTTGGAAGGCCGGGCGGCGGTCGACTGCGTGTCGGTGTCGGTTCGGGTCTCGGCCGGCGTAGCGAAGCCCGCGAGTCTTTCATACGGCAAATCCGCGAGCTCTCGCAGTAGATCGTTGATGTCAGGTTCCAACCAAGGCACATGAGGCGGGCCCGAGCGCGAACAAAAGGCCAGTTCGAAGGGAAGGTCGGGGTTGCCCACATCCTTGCGCACAAACGGAAGAATAGTCCGGATGAGGGCGCGATGTTGGGCAACGTAACTGATCTCCATGGAAAGGTCGCAAAAAGCCGAACGCTCGTCTTCACTGGGGGCAGACCCCTTCTCCATCCCCAGTGGAATCGAATGGGTGACGAAGATAAGGCGGACCCCCTTCGGATCCACACCCTGATCCGCAAGTTTCCGGTAAGCGGCCAGGATGGTTCGCACCTGCGCAGTCACCATGCCTCGCGTGTTATAGAAGGGTCGGATCTTGTCGACGATCAACGCGGCGTCAGGATTGTCCGCACTCGATTCGGAGCCCAACACGGCGTCGCCGTAACGACCCTCGAAGGAGGCCAAAGCCCTCTCCAAATCTTCGCGATACTGTCGGCATCCCGAGTAGGAGGCATAGGCCGACGTCGGAAGAACGAGGATGCGGCGAGCACCGGCGTCGGCCAGCTCAGCCAAACCCTCGTCGACGAAGGGATGCCAATTGCGATTTCCCCACCCCACCGGAATGTCGCATCCACGCCGCCGCAGTTCCCCACGCAAATCCTCAATCAGTCTGCGATTCCAGGCATTAATAGGAGAAACGCCCTGAAAGCGTTGGTAATGTTCGCTGACCTCGAGAAGCCGAGAGTCGGGGATTCCGCGGCCACGGGTGGCATTGCGCATGAAGGGGAGGACGTCGTCAGGCCCATTCGGGCCGCCGTACGACAGGAGCATTACGGCATCATAGGGATCCAGCACCGTCATTCGTAACCTTTCATTCAACGAGGCCGCGCTGAGAGCACACGATTGGGGCAACCGGTCCAAAGTCTGGAGCATGATCCACACGGTCTCTCATGCTTCCCCTCGTGGCCACGAGGGGTCCGTAACCACGGGCGGTCCCGTGCCCACAGGACCGCGGACACAAGCCGTTCAACGAGTATGTGCCGCGAGCGCGAGCTGTCCGGCGAGCGCTAGCCACCCCCGCCAACGCAAATCGATAACCGACAAACGCAGGCGACGTGCATGCGCACCAAGTAATGCATCGTATTCAGACATATGCATACTCAGAAGAAAGAATACCTAGAATCGTTCCATTTCTCGCGTCGCATTGTCTTTCTCGCGTCGCATTGTCTTTCTCGCACTGCATCGCGTGGGCCGCGCTCAGCCCTACCGCTCCTCTTCGATGACTCAACCAAGGCTCAAACGGCATTTAGCTCGGTGGTCGACCCGGCTTTTGGTCCGCGCATTCAGTGCTTTCACATGCCAAGCATTGAATAGATCTACTCCAGATGATCACAGTAATTGCATTATATATAGCATTACTGCTATCTTTACGAGCATGATTACAGCAAGGAGGACTATATGGGTGCCACTCCGGTTGTCGACGTCGTCGGCTTGAGGAAAAACTATGGCGACACCGCCGTTCTCAGCGATGTGAGTTTACGTGCGGAAGCGGGGCAAACGATCACTTTGCTCGGCCCGAACGGAGCGGGAAAAACCACCACGGTCGAGGTAATCCGGGGATTGATTAAGCGCGATTCAGGATCCGTCAACGTTTTGGGAAAGGACCCGGCCAGCGGTCCCGGCGCGCAATGGCAAGCCCGCATTGGCATGACGTTGCAGTCCCAAAGCGATCATTCCAAATGGCGCGTCAGGGAGTTTCTGAACTGGATACACGCTTCTTACGTCAATTTCCGCGACTGTCGAACCGTTTCCGAGCTCATCGATTCCTTCGAGCTAGGCAAACATGCGTACAAAACGATCTCAACGCTTTCGGGTGGACTGCGCCGTCGTCTTGATCTTGCCGCGGCGCTCGTAGCCAGACCCGATCTCCTCATACTCGACGAACCCACGTCGGGCCTTGATCCCGCTGCGAAAAGGGCAATTCACGATATTGTCACGGACCAGGTCGACGCCGGAACGGCATTGATTTTGACCACTCACGACCTGTCTGAGGCCGACCGCCTCTCAGACTCAATCCTTATTCTCGACGAGGGGCGAATCATCGCCCAGGGCTCTCCCGAGTCGCTAAGGCTCCAAGTGGAGAGACAAGCCGAGATCACCTGGACCTCTGGCGGCCACCGTCAGTTCCACGCGACGACGAAGCCTGAAGCCTTCTTGCGCGAACTATTGCGAGACATGTCGATTGACGATCTCGAAGTCAGCAGAACGTCGCTTGAAGACGCCTATCTCGCCCTCGTCGACGGAAAAGGCGGTTCCACCCTCGCCAGGCCATCCGACGAATTGACCGCACGCAGCCACGACCGAAACAGCAATGTCTTCACGATGAAAGGCACGACGAAGGAGAACGAACGATGACTCAGACATTGCGGACCGCTGTGCGCGCCGGCATTCTGCAGGCACGTGCAGAGCTGCGCATCGCATTCTTGACACCGGCGTTCATAATGACGCTCATGGTCCCTGCGCTTTTCCTTGTGTTCATATTTCAAGTAAAGGAAAGCGAACTGGCCGGCGGGGTCTCAGCCAGTTCCTTTGCAGTTCCGGGATTCCTGGGTATCGGCACTTTCCAGATCATGGGCGAGCTTTTCAATGAACGCAATGACGGCACGCTTCTTCGTTTGCGACTTTTACCAGGGGGAGTGGAATCATGGGTATTCGGCAAGGCGGTATCAAGTTGGGTAGCTTACGCCACCCTTTTCCTACTGACGTTCATTCCAGGCATGATTCTCTTTCCCGACCTGCGGCCGGATTCCATCATTCGACTGCTGGCTTTCATCGCTACCCTCACGCTTTCCTTTGTGACGTTTTTCCCATTGGTAGCTCTCGTGGGATCGTTCATTCGCTCAACATGGGGTTTGCTTGTTTCGATGCTATTCATCTACGGGATTTATATAGCGTCAGGAACGATGTTCCCGGCGAACCTCTACCCGAAGCCGCTTCAATGGCTCGTGGGCCTCACTCCGATGTATTGGGGAGCACACGCATCCAGAAGCGCTCTTTTCCCAGCTGAGCTTGGCTCTCTCGAGATAACCGGGTCATTCCAGCCCTTGCTTGCCGTAGGAATCCTAGCGGTTTGGGCACTCATCGGCTATGGCGTCACACCGCTGATCCTGCGGCGCAGCATACGCCGTGAAACAATGGGTACCGTCGCAGCAGTACGGGAGAAGATCGCCTCGAGAGGTTATGCGTGAACCACACAAAACAAGAGAAAGCCGGTGCTTCATCCGGTAAATCGCAAAAAACCGAAGAGCGCGTTCACAATCGGCTTGCTGTGCTGCGAGCTGATCGCGGCGTGACGCGCCGCAAGCTCGCGGAAGAACTCGGAATCCATTACCAAACAATGGGCTACCTAGAACGCGGTGAATACGCTCCTTCCCTTCATCTGGCGCTCCGAATTGCCCGCTGGTTCGGCGTTCCCCTAGAGTCGGTATTCAGCCTTGACAAGTTCCCACCACTGAGTTGATGATCTTGTTCTTTGGTTTCGCCCTGTCGGCTCTCGGTTGATCACCTTGTTGCTTCACCGTTGATCGCTCTGTCGTTTCGCGGTTGACCAACGGCGTATCCCATGGGCTAATCGTCTTTGACAATGTGCGCTACGGCGTCGGCTCTGCGGTCAGCTGCGAGCCCCACGGCTGACCCGCCCAAGAGCTTGCCTCCAAAGCCCAACGCCAACAGATGGCGAGTGGATTTTCCTCCCCCCTGCTTTTTCAGGTTTCACGTGCAACACTGGGAACATGACAACCATCGCCACCTCCTGGCTAGATTGGGCGCAGCCACGCCTATCCACCAATGGTCAGAACATCACGATCGTGCTGATTGGTTCGGTGATTCTGGCGCTGACTATCACGATTCCCACACTCAAACGCAGCGGCCGCACTCTTGTGACGGTCGTGCACGAAGCCGGACATGCCGCCGTCGGAATAGCTTGCGGACGGCGTTTTCAAGGTTTCGTCGTTCAACGGGACATGTCCGGTCATGCGGTAACAAAGGGCAAGCCGACTGGTTTCGGCAGGATTCTCACCACATGGGCGGGCTATCCGGTCCCAGCGATCCTTGGATCACTGCTCGTCGTCGGCGCCC
Source organism: uncultured Actinomycetaceae bacterium (assembly GCA_963531075.1). Lineage (GTDB taxonomy): Bacteria > Actinomycetota > Actinomycetes > Actinomycetales > Actinomycetaceae > Peptidiphaga. Next base: position 8,513 of record CAUSGP010000052.1, read on the forward strand.
TGAACGGGTACTCGAAAGTAATCATCATGGCGACGATCGTCGTGCTCATCGCCCTGCTGGTGATGTCACGGTCCGTTCGAACGGTGATCGTGATACTCGGTTCAGCACTTGTTTTTGGCAGTTTATGGTTACTGGGAAATCGTATGCAGATCGGCGCATTGATCCAGGCGGGCGTCATCACGGGAATCGGTCTCATCCTTCTCATCGGTGCCTGGACATCTCTTCGCGACGTCGCCGGAACACGTGATCAAGAGCAAGATCACTTCACGCTTGCAGGGCTTACTCGTGTGCCCTCATGGATTTGGCTTATCACGTGGTTCTTCGTTGATCTCGCGATGAGTGTCTGGACTGTTCACACAGCCTTCGACGCCGTTGTTTGAACCTTGCTCTTACTCATCAAATCTCACTAATCATTAAAATGCCCCTATTATTACGTTTTACAACCACAAGCTTCACACAACATTAAAACCTGTTCTCTTTCGCATTTCACGTTTTTCCGCATTTCACGCACTCAAAATTTGGATACACAATCTGAATATTCTTGCATCCATAATCAAATACGCAAGAGACCTGTTCGCCCATCTGCTTCTTCGAATAAGCTGCAAAGAGCGCATTCGCGTTCGTCCTTGAGTTGCGCATTCAGGCTTCTCTTTAGCTAATTCATCCCATCCTCAGGCTGATTTAGCCCAGGATATTTGAAAGGAAAGACCTGCTAAAGGAGCAGAAGCGGGTGCGGGGACCTACCTATTGAAACCCGCTGATGAGACATCTCCAGAAGAAGGCATACATCCCGTTATCCGGGTTAAACTGAAAAAGGATCGAACGCAGCCAGACAGACGATTGCCTGCACCTCAGTTCGGGCACACTTCGAGTCATGCGGTCGATGCCAAAAACGGCCGATTCGTACATGACCGAGGACATCTCATGAAAGTCAAACCCCGTGGTTCCTTTGGAATTGATGCTGCTTACGTCCCGCTACTGCAGCTCATCCCCGGAGTCCTCTTCGCAATCTTTGCGTTCGGAACACGCCAAGAAAACACATGGAAGCCAATCGTCTACGGGATCCTCTCGCTTGTTTCTATCGCAGGCGCCATTTTTTACCTCCATACAACGCTTCGAGGAAAGTTCGCCGCATGGCGCAAGATTTTGGAGGACACATCAAAAGCCGACGTCGAACGAGTTCTCGACATGGGCTGTGGCCGTGGAGCCGTGATCATCATGACCGCCCAGCGCTTTCCAGAGGCCAAGCTGACCGGCGTTGATCTGTGGCGCAAATCCGACCAATCCGGCAATCGAGAAGAGGCCGCCGTAGCCAATGCCAAAGCCAACGGGATGGACTCACGCATCGACTTCGTCACCGGCGACATGACGAAACTTCCTTTCGAGAACGACTCCTTTGATTTGTTTCCCGCAAGCCTGTCAATCCACAACATCCCCAATGCCCAGGGGCGCGCTCAAGCCATCCGGGAGGCGGTTCGCGTCCTCAAGCCGGGTGGGCAGATCATCATAGCGGACCTCAAGGCAATCGATGAGTACTCAAAGGAGCTATCGACGCTCGGCCTCAAAGTCGAGGACCCCAAGGATCTTGGCTGGCAGACGTGGTGGGGTGGGCCGTGGCTCTCAACCAAGCTCCTTCGCGCAACCACTACATGACCACCGCCGCGATAATCAATCAGACGTGAACTGACCGACCCAGTCACCACCACCGCACAGCTGCCGAGCAAACCATCCCAATTGCTCCCGCAGCTGCCGATAGTTCTACCGCTGCGCGTGAAGTTGCGGAGCCGCGCAGTGCTTGACCAGTTGCCGGGTCAGGCGCTGCGCGGCGTCGGCATCAGCCTATGGTCATATCGGTCAGATCAACCTATCGTGATCTCGGTTAGAAGGGTCAGTTCTGTATGGTCGCGCACTTCGACTTTGATCTGTCCGCCTTGACCGGAGGCCGCATAGTTAATGTTGGCTTCATAGTGGTCGCCTGTGGCTTTCGCTTCGACCCAGTCACTCAGTGCCTTCGTCGTCCCGTCTGAAGCAACTGAGACAACCCGAGCTTGATGAGCACCCTGGGTTACGCCTCCGCGAATGTCAACCTTCGCCGAACCGTTTCCTCCGGAGGAACCCCTCCCGCTGGCTTTGGCGCTCATCGGCACATATCGCTTGAGCTGCTTGCTTGGATCCATGCCGATTGCTTTTATCTTTTCAGAGTCCAACT
>CAUSGP010000053.1:0-10691 GCA_963531075.1 uncultured Actinomycetaceae bacterium
GATGTTGTTGAAGACGGCGGCGTCGAACCGACTCGGCTGTCAGGCGAGCAAAAGTTACCAAGACAAAACCACCCCGAAGAAGAGGTCAGAATGGTCAAACGTCAGTTCCCGAAGCCCAGCGAGATCTTTGATCTCCTGCACTTCAAGACGCCCACGTTAAACGCGAAGAAACGGCGGCTCGATAACTCCCTCACCATTTGGGACCTCCGAAAGATCGCCAAGCGCCGGACCCCGAAGGCAGCCTTCGATTACACAGACGGCGCCGCAGAGGGCGAATTGTCACTCAGGCGTGCCCGCCGGGCCTTCAGAGAAATCGAATTCCACCCCGATATTTTGCATCCGGCGGAAGACGTCGATACCTCGTGTGAGATCCTCGGGGGCCGCTCGTCGATGCCGTTCGGCATCGCTCCCACGGGCTTTACTCGCCTCATGCAGACCGAAGGTGAAGTTGCCGGAGCCTCGGCCGCCGGAGCCGCCGGCATTCCTTTCACTTTGTCCACGCTGGGAACCACGTCGATCGAGGACGTCAAGGCAGCCAATCCTCACGGTAGAAATTGGTTCCAGCTCTACGTCATGCGCAAGCGCGAAATTTCCTACGGACTCGTCGAGCGGGCGAAGAAGGCCGGATTCGACACACTCATGTTCACCGTTGACACTCCGGTGGCCGGAGCGCGTTTGCGCGACAAGCGCAACGGTTTTTCCATCCCACCGCAAATCACGTTGAAGACCGTCGTCGACGCGATTCCGCGCCCGTGGTGGTGGTTCGATTTCCTGACGACGCCGAAGTTGGAGTTCGCCTCGCTGAAGTCCACAGGAGGAACCGTCGGCGAGCTGCTCGACAACGCCATGGATCCCACCATAAGCCATGAGGATCTGGCCATCATTCGCAGCATGTGGGACGGCAAGATCGTCATCAAGGGTGTGCAAACCGTCGCGGACGCCAAGAAGCTCGCCGACGCCGGAGTGGATGGCATTTTGCTCTCCAACCACGGCGGGCGCCAGCTTGACCGGGCGCCCGTTCCCTTCCACCTGCTCCCGCACGTGGTGCGCGAGGTCGGTAAAGATACGGCCGTCATGGTCGATACCGGGATCATGAACGGCGCCGACATCGTCGCCGCCGTCGCCTTGGGGGCCGATTTTGCACTCATCGGACGCGCGTACCTCTACGGGCTCATGGCGGGCGGCCGCGCTGGCGTAGATCGGACGATCGCGATTTTGCGCGACGAACTAGTGCGCACGATGAAGCTCCTCGGCGTTTCCACCGTCGCCGAACTGGAACCCCGGCACATCACCCAGTTGACAAGCAGTGTGCCGGTTCCCAAGTTGGCTCAGCACGTGGCGGAGAATCTTAGCTGAGAGCGAAGAAACTTAAAACTCCATATTGAACGAAAGGCGCCCGGCGAGAATGCGTGTCTCGTCGGGCGCCTTTCGTTGTGGCCTGTTGCGGCGACGTCGTTTCCCTTGTGGCGGCGTCGTTTTTTGCACCGGCAATGCCGCCACATCGTAGTGACACTGCCAATCACCGTGTTTTAGAATCAGTTCTCAATAACCCTTGAGGAAGCGAGAAACCAATGATTCGCAATGTTCACGAGCGCGTCATCAATGCGCCGATCGACCGCCTGGGCCCCTTGCTCGACGGGCTCGGTCAGAAAAACGATTGTCTGTGGCCGTCTAAATATTGGCCGCCGATGATATTGGATCGCCCTCTGTCCTTGGGAGCCAACGGGGGACACGGCGGCATTCGCTACCATGTGGTCGAGTACCAACCGGGCACAAGAGTGCGTTTTTCCTTCAACCCTGAGACGGGAATCAAAGGCATACACGAGTTGAGCCTTGACGCCCTGCCCGACGGCCGCTGCCGCATCAGGCACGTTCTCATCGGGCGTACCCACGGCCTCATGCGACTTGTCTTCAAGTTGGCGGTCGAGCCTTTGCACAATGCCGTCATTGAGGACCTATTCGATAGTGCTGAACGCGAAACGACGGGAAAGCTCGCCCACCCCGTGAAGTGGTCTCTGCTGGTGCGTCTGCTCCGGTGGATCTTCCGCGAAGGAAAGACGTCGGGGCGCAACAAGTAAGGACGGGGGAGCAGGACCGGCTTGACGTCAAACTCTGCCGTGTCCAAACCTTCCATTCGACTTCGGCCGCTGCAGGTGATGTAACGGCCAGTGAAACGAGCTACGTACGCGAAGCAAATTGCGCAATCGCCATGACCAGGTCCTCGACTCGCGCCCGCGTCCACCGCGTCCGAGGGTCGGGCTCAATAAAGCTGAAAATTGTCGAGGCCATGATGTAGATCGGCGGCCTCCACTCGGCGACGTCGGTGCTGCCAAAAGCTCGTAGGTAACGCGCGGATTCGTAAGTGGAACCTCCCACTCCAATCTTGGCGACGAGCCCCATGATCGCCGCCCCGGCGGCCCGGCTCATGAGCTCAAAACCGTCGGGCCCCGCCAGGGGCGGCACAAGACGGTAGCCGAGGATGGCCGACATCTGCGCGTAAACACGTGCACGAGCCAGTACGTAGCGGTCTTCCGTCGCTGCGAGCTCGGCCGCCACGGCCTCTCGGATGCCGTCGTCGGCTATGCCCTGGTGGCAAGCGACAAGCGCCGTGAAAGTATTCCACTCCGGCGACGAAACGATCGAATCGTAGTCGGCGCCGATCGCGACGCGAAACATCTCGACGACGACATTGCGCCTGCCCTGGGCCGTTCCCAAATGCTCGATGCGATCGAGGACGATGGCGCCCGCAGGTTCGGCAATGGCCGACTCCGTGACGGGGAGCGTTGTGCCACTGGCGAGCTCGAGCAGCACCTCGCCGTAGAACTTGTGGAGTTTGGGCCAGCGACGGTGGGCGGAATCGCGCGAAACTCCAGCTTGCCGAACAATTTCATCGAAGGACAAATCTTCAAGTTCGGCCGAAATGCCCTGTTTGCTGACCAACGAGACAGCGGCGTCGAGCATCTTGCGCTCCGTCTCTCTGTCGTTGATTCGCGTGCTGGTGGGCATGAAAAAGAGTTTAACAAGCGCCTTGTGGCTGCTGACACGGTCACAAGAGATCGAAACGACACATATTCATATATGATATGTTGCCATTTATCTTTGCCGAACTGCAACGATATTGGCTATATTCAGCCGATAAGGCGGATATTTCCAGTAAGGCAACCCCTCTTCGCCACATGTAACGTAAGGCCCACGGGAAGCGGTTGGAATCTCCGACGGGTAGAGATGCCCATTGAATCTATTGCGGCCAGAGCCGGCCCGGGGAAAGGCCACAAAGATCTTGTCACAGCGCCAAGCCAAGGGAAAGAAGAACTACGGCCGCGAGCGGCAGCACTCCTTGTTTGACGGCCGCGAGCCGGTGCGCAGCCGAAGAACAGAAGAGTACGGTGGCCGCGGCCAGCATGGAGCCCGTTCCGGCAAGGACAAGCGTGAGTCCGATTGTGCTCGGGCCAGCTACCCACACGACGATTCCAATGCTCGCCAGCAGCGCCAGGAACAAGTTGTAGAAGCCCTGGTTGTAAGCCATAAACTTCGTCACGCGAGCTTCCTCGACGGTGCTCGTGCCAAATGTGGCTCGCGCACGCTCGCTTTCCCAGGCGATCGACTCGAGATAAAAAATGAAAATATGGATGAGTGCTGCTGCAGCGGCGAAAATGAGTCCCGCGACGATCACGGGGCGCCTCCCTTGACGGTTGGTTGTTGAGGCTATTGCGGCCGCAACAATTGCGGCCGCTGCGACTATCGCCGACTCGGGGAGGAGACGGCCCTTTTCATCACCCAGTCGAAGGCCCTTGTGGGCAGCACAGCATGGGCTGCAACCAAAGGCTTGGCGCCGAAGCCGATGAGGTAGCGGGGCCGGGGGCGTTTCGCGTTGACAGCCCTGGAAATCGCTCGGACCACGACGTCGGGGTCAGACATCGTCTTGCCCGAATATTGGCGTCGCATGCCTTCGGCAGCCTTGAGCGCAGTTTGCTCATACGCCCCGCCCTTCGAGGACTCGGCGAGGTGGTTGGCGGCGATGTTCCCCCATTCGGTTTTGATTCCGCCGGGCTCAATGAGCACAACGTCAATGCCGAACTCGGCTGCCTCCATGCGCAACGCGTCCGAAAAGGCCTCCACCGCGTACTTTGTAGCGTGGTACCAGCCTCCCATAAAGGTGACGAACCACCCGCCCATGCTAGAGACATTGACGATCGTGACCGATCGCTGCTCGCGCATACGGGGCATGACGGCCTTCGTCAAAGCGGCGAGGCCGAAGACGTTGACATCGAACTGGCGGCGAGCCTCGTCGATCTCGACGTCTTCAATCGTTCCGAAGGATCCGTAGCCCGCGTTGTTCACCAGCACATCGATGCGCCCGCGTTCGGCGATGACCCGCCCGACGGCGTCCTTGCATGCCTCCTCGTCAGTGACATCAAGCTCAATGGTGCGCACGCCGTATTCGGTGAGCGGCTCCATCTTTTCGACGCGCCTGGCTGCGCCATAGACGGAATGACCCTGCAAAGCCAGCTCTTTTGCCGCCTCGAACCCCATGCCGCTGCTTGCCCCGGTGATGAGGATGACCTTCTTGACTGGGGCTTTGTCGGCTGGGGTTTTGCTGGTCGAGAGTTTATTCGCCATTGTCTGCCTTTCATGTTGTCTGGCCGTTTGGCCCTGTCGATGCCCTTTGGGTCGGCTCTTCAACGCCTTGCACTCGCAGCCTCCGGGCGTAGCTTTTCCACCATTTGGGATGGTTTCCGATGTTCTTTGCCGCGGGCAAGCGCAGTATCGTCGTCAAGCAAACGGGATGCGGCCGTAAGGCGATGTGCTGTGTTGATCCAAGATGAAAGTGTATCGTTTTACGGTTTGACGCGCTCGTTGCTGCGCTATGGGCGATTCGGGAAATAGCCGGTCAGGTCGCTGATCTTGCAAACATGTGACAGCAAACATGTGATAGACGTAGAGCGACCTAATAAACCGGCGCAAAGAACCTGCGCAAAGAGCGGGTACAAAGAACTTGCGCAACGAACACGGACCTACAAGGAGGCCTCAACCATATGGACAAGGGTTATGAGAGGCGCATGAGGATCGGCAAGCCGCTTCTATTGGCTGTCGATGCGGGATTGCTGCTGTACTGGACGGCTGTGTTCCTCGATCTCATACCCGAGGAGCAACGCTTCAGGGATTATTCCAACCCAATCATGCAGGCGTGGAACTGGTCATTCTTCCCGCTCGACATTTCGGCGGCACTTCTGGGCTTCCTCGGGGTGTACCTGGTGCGCAAGGGCCGCGTAGCAGGCGAGCTGGTCATGACAGTCGGCCTGACGCTCACCTTCTGCGCCGGATTCATGGCCCTCTCGTTCTGGTCGTACTACGGCGACTTCAACTTTTGGTGGTGGCTTCCCAATGCCGCGCTCGTCGTCATTCCAATCATTGGTTTTCTCGAGATGTCTATCGGCAAGATCTGCGGCAGGAAAGCCTAGCGGACCGTGACATTTGCCCCTTCGAAGACATTGGCCCTTTCGAACTTCGCAGCTTTCTCCAGTTTCTCCCAAGCCTCGCGTTCGTGGTTCCTCTCGGCCTTCCCGGAGGGGCCAACCCCCGTTCAGGAGCAAGCATGGGCGGCGATAGGCAGAGGGGAAAATGCCCTCGTCGTCGCACCCACCGGCTCGGGGAAGACGCTCGCCGCCTTCTTCAGCGCAATCGACCGGCTTGGGCGCCGCTCGGCCGAGGATCGCAGGGGCAAGGGTGTGCAGGTCCTCTACGTCTCACCTCTTAAGGCTTTGGCGGCCGACGTCGAACGCAATCTGCGGCGGCCGCTCGCCGGCGTCGAACAGGCCGCGCGAGACCTTCAGGAGACCGGCGAAACGCGGGCAACTCCAGGCGCGGCCTTTGAATTGCCACGGACGACCGTAGGGATGCGCACTGGCGACACTCCCGCGAAGGAGCGGCGCCGCCTCCGCGTCAATCCGCCCGACATCCTCATCACGACGCCCGAATCTCTTTACCTCATGCTCACGAGCGAGGCGAGAAAGACGCTTGGCGCCGTCTCGACCGTCATCGTCGACGAAATCCATTCCCTTGCGGGAAGCAAGCGCGGAACCCACCTGGCGCTGTCCCTCGAGCGCCTCGACGCAATGCTGGAGGAGCCCGCCCAGCGAATCGGCTTGTCCGCCACTGTCTCACCGGCCCGGACGGTGGCCGACTTCCTCGGAGGATCACGTCCCGTCACAATCATCGAGGCCGACTCAGCCGCGAATCCCGACGTCGCCGTCAGCGTGCCCGTTGACGATATGGCCGCCATTCCACCCGCCTCCGTCGCCGGGCAAATGGTCGTTTCAATGTGGCCTCACATCGAGCCGGCCATTCTCGACCACGTTCTCAAGCACCGGACGACGGTGGTTTTCGTCAACTCGCGGGGAGTATGCGAAAGGCTAACGGCGCACCTGAACGAGGAGTACGCGAATCGTTTTGGGGGAGAGGCCGCCATCGCCAAGTCTCACCACGGATCGGTGTCCAAGGATCAGAGGCTGGCCGTCGAAAACGAGCTGAAATCGGGCAGCCTACGCTGCGTGGTGGCGACGTCGTCGCTCGAACTCGGCATCGACATGGGTTCCATCGACCTCGTCCTCCAGGTCGCGCCCCCTCCTTCGGTGGCAAGCGGCCTTCAGCGCATCGGCCGGGCCAACCACGCCGTCGGCGGGCGGCCGCGCGGAGCGATCTACCCGGTGGAGCGGACGCAACTCGTCGACGCCGCCGTCGCTGCAGAGGGCATGCGGACCGGAGCGATCGAGAATACTGAGCTCGTCACCAATGCGCTGGACGTGCTCGCCCAGCAAACCGTTGCCGCTGTGAGCGTCGAGGAGACGCCGGCCGACCGGTGGTTCGAGACGGTGCGCCGCGCCGCCCCTTATGCCGCTTTGCCGAGGGAATCTTTTGACTCCGTCCTCGAGCTGCTCTCCGGCGCCTACACCTGCGCCGACCTCGCCGACTTCTCGCCTCGAATCGTGTGGGACCGCGAGGCAGGCGTTGTGCGCGCACGCCCCGGAGCGCAGCGGCTAGCCGTGTCTTTTTCCGGCACGATTCCCGACCGCGGCATGTTCCCCGTGGTCCTTCCCGAGGGCGCCGAGGAGGCGGGGCGACGCCGCGTCGGCGAGCTCGACGAGGAGATGGTCTACGAGAGCAGGGTCGGCGACGTCGTCACCCTGGGCACGTCGAGCTGGCAGATTCGCGAGATTACGAATGATCGCGTCGTCGTCGACCCGGTCAGTGGCAGAAGTTCGCGCCTGCCCTTTTGGCGGGGCGAAGGGCCTGGGCGGTCGGCATCAACGGGGGCGGCAAAGGGCGCTTTTCTCCGCGAGGCTGCGGCGAGCCTTGAGCACACATCGGTCCAGAGCGCTGCATCAAGCGCAGTTTCCAGCTTGAGGCCCGCTTGCGGGTCGGGCAAGATTTCAGGTTCCGGAGCGGAACGGGCATCAAACCGGGGCTTCGGGCCGAATGCTCATCGCGAGCCTCGGTTTTGCGCGTCTTTCCTTTCGAGGCTCGAAAGCGCCGGACTAGACGAAAATGCGCGGGAAAGCCTCCTTTCGCTTTTGCGCGAACAGCTAGCGGCAACGGGCGCGATTCCTAGCGACGAAACGCTGGTGCTCGAACGCTGCAGGGATGAAAACGGCAGTTGGCGCTTTATTTTGCATAGCACGATGGGGCGGCGAGTGCACGAGCCGTGGGCCATAGCGATACGAGAACGTATACGGCGCTTTGCGAATATTAAGCCGCAGGTGGTTGCCAGCGACGACGGCGTCGTCTTCCAACTGCCCGCGACGATCGGCCGGCCGCCCGGGGCCGAGCTCGTGGTTTTCGACGCCGACGACCTACGCCACACCGTCACGAGCCAAATCGGCGGCACCGCCCTTTTTGCCGCACGTTTCCGCGAATGCGCGGCCCGGGCTCTGCTGACGCCGTCGTCTCGCCCCGGGCGCAGGACTCCGCTGTGGCTCCAGCGGCTCAGAGCCGGCCAGCTCCTGGAGGCATCGCGGCAGTTCCGTAACTTTCCCGTGTCGATCGAGGCTGCGAGGGAATGCCTCCAAGACGTCTACGACCTTCCCGCACTTACCGGCCTCATGGAGCGCATCGAGGCCCAATCCGTTCGCATCGTCGAGGTGGAAACGCCTTCTCCTTCGCCTTTCGCGCGCCCGCTGCTCTTCGGATACACCGGCGCGTTCCTCTACCAGGAGGATCTTCCGCGCGCCGAACAGAGGGCGCACATGCTTTCCCTCGACCCGGAGGCCATCGCCTCCCTCGTGGGAGACGGCGGCGTCGGGCAGATCCTCGACGAAAGCGTCATCGCCGAAGTCGACGCCGAATTGCAGCGGCTGGCTCCTGGCCGGCGGGTCCGGCGCGACGCCGAGGCCGTCGCCGACCTTCTGCGCCTGCTTGGGCCATTGACCGTCGAAGATATCGCCGCCCGCAGCGTCCAAGCCCGCGACGATGCGCCGCCAGCGCAAGAGGAGGACAGCGCCACACGAGAGGAAGCTGGCCGCTCCTTACAGGCCGACGAAGAGGAGCCTCGGCAGGAAGGCAATAGCGGTTTCCTACAAGTCGGCGAAAGCTCTGTGCGGGACGGTCAAGAAGAGGGCGAGGATCGCCCTCAACTGGAGGCCGTCCACGGTTTGCTCGAAGAGCTCGCGCAATCGCGCAGAGTCGTGGCCGTGCGCCTCGGAGGGCGCGAATACTGGGCGGGCACCGAGGATGCGCCCACGCTCAAGCTTGCCCTCGGCGTCGACGTCCCCGAGTGGGCCGCCGAGCCGCGCGGCTCCCTGCGAACCTCAACGGTTTCGCGCTCTCCGCTGGAGGACCTGCTCCTTCGCTACGCGCGCACCCGAGCGCGCGTCACAGCGGCGGATGCGGCCTCAGAGTTCGGAATCGGACGGGCAACCGCTGCCGGAGCCCTCGAATCGCTCGCCGCAAGCGGTTCGCTCATGCGAATAGACGATGCACACTGGATGGAGACCTCCGTTTTCACGCGGGTGCGCAACAGGTCGCTCGCCCGAGCCCGGGCCGCGATCGAACCGGTCTGCCCGGCGGCCTTGCACAGGCTGATCATCGAACGCGCAGGGCTGGTCGAGCCCGCGGGAGGAATCGGCGCACTGGCCGAGGCGATATCACTGTTGGAGGGGGTGTGGCTTCCGGCGTCGCTGTGGGAGTCTGTTGTGTTCCCGGCGCGCGTCGCCGATTACGATCCCGCCATGCTCGATGAACTTATCGCAGCCGGCGAAGTCGTTTGGCAGGCGCGGACGAGCGGCGGATCTTTGCCGATGGATGCTGATTCCTCGCGGATAGGCGGTGGCAAGCGCTCGCGGACGAACGGCGGGGCGGGTATCAAGATCGCCTTTTTCCCCACGGACTCGCCGTTAGCTCCCGTGGTAGGCGCGGCCTTTTCGATCGGAGAGGGCATCGAAGGCGGCTGGAAAGGTCTGTGGAAGCTTGTGTGTGAGGGCGCGGCAACATCCCATTCCTTTGAGCCGGTGCGGGTTTACATTCAGCCGCGAGGCTCTGCCGCTCCCAGAAAACGACGGGTGACGAGCCGGCGCTCACGCCGCCACACGGCCTTTGTCACAGCCAAAACGTTGAGGCAAGACGCATTGGGTTTGTCTTTGGGCGACTCGGCTCCGAAACAGCAATCTGAGGCTTGGCTACGGCAGTCTTCGCCGGGGGAGGGGCCGGTGAACATGCACGAGCCAATCGAAAACGCGATCGCGCGAACAACGTGGCACAGATTGTCACCACCACAGGTTTCCCCCGAAGAAGCAGCTCTAGCCATGGTCGAATCGATTTTCGACCGCTACGGTGTGATATCGCGTGACATCGCCCTGGCGGCGGGAGTTCCCGGCGGATTGGCGAGCCTGGCGCCCATACTTCGGCGAATGGAAGACGCCGGCGCCATTCTGCGGGGAACTTTTATTCGCGGACTCGGCCCCGTCCAGTACGCAGAAAGGGAAACGGTCGACGCGCTGCGTTCTTTCGCGGATTCCGAGGACGACGTCGACCGCCGCGCCACAGGAAAAAGCGACGTCGGCGTCCGCGCGGGCGTGAAAGAGGGCGAGGCAAAGCGTCAGGTTATTGAGGAATCAGCGGCCGTGGTTCTCAATCTCAAGGATCCCGCCTGCCTCCTCGGCCGCGGGGTTCCCTGGCCCACGCCCATTTTGCCTTCACAGATCGGGGAGCGGCTTGCAGCAACGCCTTCCGACAGGTCGCCCGACCCCTCGCGCAGGCAAGGAGCAACTGTTGTCTTCGTTGATGGGGAACCGGTGCTCTACGCGCCGGAGAATGCGAAGGCGTTGATTTCCTATACGTCGGAAATCGCCGTGTTCCGTGCGGCGCTGCGCGCATTGGCGAAGTTCCTCGGGCGCGCGGCACTGCGAGACCCGGGTGCCGCCGCACGGAAACGGACGGTCGTCGAGTCGGTCAACGGCGTCTCAGCGCTAGATCGCGCCATGGGCGATGCTCTGGCGGAAGCTGGCTTGAGCCGTGATCCGAAGGGGATGAGATTCGCTGTTGGCCCGTGATGCTCCGCAGCAAACGAAAAGCCCTCACAAAGTGAAACAGTCCGGCGAAAGCAAATCGCCGGACTGTTATCAATTCGTAATCCGTCGGGCTAGCGGGATTTGAACCCACGACCCCTTGACCCCCAGTCAAGTGCGCTACCAAACTGC
>CAUSGP010000054.1:0-10683 GCA_963531075.1 uncultured Actinomycetaceae bacterium
AGCGCCGAAAGTGAGAGCACGCCGACGTCCTTGAAGCGAGCCTTGAAAATGGGGTTTTGGGCGACTATATCCTCCATTTCCGACGTTCCCCTGCGTATGTTGGGCAAGAGTTCGCGGATGTAGGCGGTGGTCCCTTCCGGCATATCTTCGAGCACGCCACCGGGCCGAATGAATTCGTAATTCATTCGAAGGCCGGAGATCCTCTCGAAAATGCGAAGGATGTCCTCCCGGGTGCGGAAGGCAATGGTCATCATCGTCGTCGCACCCAATTCGTTGAGCGCCGAACCCACAGCGACGAGATGGGAGGCTATGCGTTGAAGCTCCATGAGAAGCACTCTGATGGCGTTGGCACGGCGAGGCACCTGCTCCTCTATTCCGAGCAGCTTCTCAACGGCCATGCAGTAGCCGACCTCCTGGAAGAAGGAGGCGACGTAGTCCATGCGCGTGACATAGGCGACGCCCTGCGTCCACGTGCGGTACTCCATGTTCTTCTCGATGCCCGTGTGGAGGAATCCCGTGGCCCCCCGGATCTCGCGGACGTACTCGCCGTCAAGCTCCAAAAGTAGGCGGTAGACGCCGTGCGTCGAAGGATGGACGGGCCCGAGGTTGACGACGATGCGCTCTTCGGCCATGCGGGCGGCTTCATCGGAGATTTCGTTCCAATCGCCGCCGACGGCGGTGAAGTTCGGCAGCCCGTCAAGCTCGGCGTCGGTTGCTCCCGGTGTGGCGTATACGTTCGGGCTGCTCATCAGTTGTAGTCCCTTCGTACGTCGGGCGGCGGCACAACGGCGCCTTTGTATTCGACAGGGATTCCCCCGAGGGGATAATCCTTGCGCTGCGGATGGCCGACCCAGTCGTCCGGCATGGCCGTTCGCGTCAGGCCCGGGTGCCCGTCGAAGACGATTCCCATGAGGTCCCACGCTTCGCGCTCGGGCCAGTCGTCACCGGGGTAGACCGAGACGATCGAGGGCAAATGCGGATCGGATTCGGGGCACGTCGCCTCGATCGCGAGAAAACGATTGTGTGTGATCGAGAAGAGCGGGAAATACCCGTGCAGCTCACGCCCGGCGTCCTCCGGGTAGTGGACCGCGCTGACGCCGAAGCACATCTCGAATCTCAGATCTTGGTCGTCGCGCAGGTGGCGGGCGACCTGCACGAGGTGTTCGCGGGCGACGAAGATGACGAGTTGCCCGTTTTCCACCACAACTTTCTCGATGACAGCGTCGGGATCGAGGCCATCGGCCGCCAGAAGCTCAACAAGGACGTCGACAACCGCGTCAAACCATCCGCCGTACGGGCGGCTTGCCGGCCGTCCGTACACCTCGGTGTGGATGAGCCCCGAGAAGCCGGAGGTGTCACCGGATCCCTTGACGCCCCACATCCCTTGGACCCGGCGCAAAACGTCGGGTTCCAAATCGTTGGCGGGGGCGACGGCGCCGTCGTTCCCGCTCCCGTAAGAGGCGTCCTCGTTCCCGCGAGATGACCCTTCGTTCTCGTTCACGCGGGCTTCTTTTTCATTCTCGTTCACGCGAGCAGCCCTTTCATTGCGTGGATGTCGGGAGCTGCGAGCGCGGCTTTCTCCGCTGCCCTGGCTGCGGCGGTCCGGGCTCCCTTCGTGAGCTTGCGATTGCGCTTGACCTGCTCGCGCAGCTCGAGAACTGCGTTAATGAGCATTTCTGGGCGCGGAGGGCAACCGGGAAGGTAGATGTCGACGGGAACAACGTGGTCGCACCCTTGAACGATCGCGTAGTTGTTGAACATGCCGCCCGAAGAGGCGCACACGCCCATGGAGATGACCCACTTGGGGTCGGCCATCTTGTCGTAGATATCGCGCACCACCGGCGCCATCTTGTGGCTGAGTCGGCCGGAGACGAGCATGAGGTCGGCCTGGCGCGGGGAGGCGCGGAAGACCTCCATGCCGAATCGCGCGGCGTCGAAACGCGGTGTCCCGAAGGACATCATCTCGATGGCACAGCAGGCCAAACCCATCGTCACGGGCCACTGGGAGCTGGTCACCGACCAGTTGACCACCGACTCGATCGATGTGAGGAAGACTCCCTGAGAGCCGTCGTCGTGAGACATGTGCGCTCCTCTCAATCCCATCTCGTATTTCTCGATCTCATCTCGTACTTCTCAATTCCGCCCGTCATTCCCATTCCAGGCCGCCGCGGCGCCATTCGTAAATGAAGGGCACGGTGATGAGAAAGACGAAACTCAGCATGGCGACGACGCCGAACAAACCGAGCTTGTGGAATGAGACCGCCCACGGGTAGAGGAAGACGACCTCAATGTCGAAGACGATGAAGGTCATCGCCGTCAGGTAGTACTTGACGGGGAAACGTCCGCGCCCGCTGGCCGCGGGGGTCGCTTCAACGCCGCATTCGTAGTTTTCGAGCTTGACCCGGTTGTACCGCTTGGGGCCGAGGAACGAGCTCATGACGAGGCCGCCGATCGAGAGCGCCGCGGCCGCGCCAATCATCACGAGCAAAGGAACGTAGGCGTTCATCGGTGCACCTGCTTTCTTGCCTTCATCTTTGCGACCGCCGTCTCCGGAGCCGCCGTCTTCGCGGCAGTTGCCTTCGCTTCCGCCGTCCTGGTCGTCTTCACGCTTTCGGCACCGCCTTTGCCAGGGCGGAGATGAGCCGGTCCATCCAGTCGCCCCCGCGGCGGTCATAGCAGTCGGAAAGCAGCCTCATGACCAAGCGCATGAGCGTCGGCCTCGGCAGACCGTAGGCGACGCACAGGTGCATGATCTGCGGACGCTCAATCAGGCGCGCAAACGCCCTCCCGAGCGAGTAATAACCGCCCAGTTCCTCGCGCATGGCCGCTGGATAGGCCGCGAGCGCGCGATCTTTCGCGGTGATCGTGGGGCGCGAGTGGGCTTGCGCGATGGCATCGGCGGCGAACCTGCCGGCCTGAAGCGCATATGCGATGCCCTCGCCGTTGAAGGGCGAGACCATTCCCCCGGCGTCACCCACGAGCAACAGGCCGTTCGCGTAATGCGGTTTGCGGTTGAAGGCCATCGGAAGTGCAGCGCCACGGAGTTTTCCCACCTGGTTTTCTTCCGTGAATCCCCATTCGGGCGGCACGTTGGCCATCCATGCTTTGAACATCGCGCGGTAGTCGAGCCCCGTGGCTTTGGCCGTCGAGGACAGCGACCCGAGGCCCACGTTGACGATTCCCCCGGCGAGCGGGAAGATCCACCCGTAGCCGGGCATGAGATCCGATTCCCCCGGTTTGCCGTCCCACAACTCCAGGTGGGACTCCATCACGGTGTCAGCCGACCGCGGCGAATGGAAGTACGTCCTGTAGGCGACGCCCATTGGGCGGTTTATCGCTTTGTTGCGGCCAAGCGAGGTCGCGAGGCGGGCGGAGACCCCTCCGGCGTCGACGACGACGGGCGCCTTGAAAACGAGCCGGTCGCGGCCCGTCTCGCGCGATTTGGCTTCTACGCCCACAACCCTGCCGCTACGCTCATGCAGGAGCGGCCCCGTAACCGTGACATTCTCCCGCAGAACGGCGCCGGTTCCCTGCGCTTTGGCCGCCAGTGTCGCATCGAGTTTCCGCCGCGGGCATGCGAGACCGAAGTTGGGCAGGGACGCCGTTTCGGGCCACGGCAGTTCGATCGTGTGACCGCCCCCGATAGCGCGCAGACCCGTGTTCCGGGCCCAACCACCCGTATCGACACCCATGCGAACGAGCTCTGCGACGGCCCGAGGCGTGAGCCCGTCCCCGCAGATTTTGTCCCGCGGGAACGCCGATTTTTCTAGAAGCAGTACGCTGAGACCGGCTACGGCAAGATAGTGCGCGGTCGACGAACCCGCCGGCCCCGCACCGACGACGATGACGTCGGCTTGCATATCGCCCTTATCCATTGATCTCAGTTCCTTTGTGCGCTATTCGGCGCCACAATCCTATGCTGTGAGCCAATGCACCGAGAACGAAAAATACGTAATATTTGGCTTTCGATATTTCGAATCGGCGAATTTAAAGGTCTTGGCCTTTCGTCCCACGCGCCGATGACGAGAAGATCACACGCCATTACCCGTGCAACTTACCCTCACGAACACCGGCGCGAGAGACCCGCCCGTCAACGCTCCGGCAATCGACACGGGACTCAACTACGAACACCGGCGCCGGAGGCCCGTTCACCGCTCACACCGGCCGTGCGGTAGTTTCACGAACCCCCGGCTTCACCGGCCCCGCGGCCAGCGTCACCGGCTCCGCGCCGACACCGCCGGCCGGGTAGCCCTGTGGATCGCCACGATCCCCGCACTCAAGTTTCTGTAGGCGACGGAACGCCACCCCGCGCTCTGAACCACCCGGGCCAGCCCGTTCTGGTCAGGCCAGGCGAGAATCGATTCGCCCAAATAGTCATATGCGGATTCGTCGGAGGAGAATATCCCGGAAAAGGCGGGCATAACCCTGCCTAGATAGAAGCGGTACAGCCTTCGCAGCGGCCCCCATACGGGCGTTGAGAATTCGACTATCACCAGGCGCCCTCCAGGTTTGGTCACGCGCAGCATTTCCCGCAGAGCTTTCGTTGGGTCATTGAAGTTACGCAGCCCGTAGGAAATCGTCACGACGTCGAAAGTCTCATCCGCAAATGGCAAACTCATGGCATCGCCCGCCACGCAGCACACTTCGGGGTGGCGCTTACGCGCCTGGGCGAGCATGCCCTTGGAGAAGTCGCACGCGATGGCTGTCGCGCCGTTCGCCTTGTACGCGACGGTCGAGGTTGCAGTTCCCGCGGCCAGATCCAGAATTCGGGTTTCCGATTCCGCCGAGGCCTCAGTGGCCCCAAAGCTCCCCGACCCGGCGGGCGCCTCAGTCGCGGCAGGAACCTCAGCCCCAGCAGGCACTTCAACCCCAGCGGATCTGCCGGCCGCCGCCGATCCAGACGCCTCAGCCACCGCCGCAACCGCAGCAGCCCGCCAGACTCTGACCTGCCCCAAGGAGGCGACGTCATTCATGAGGTCGTAACGCGAAGCCACTTCGTCGAACATGCTGGAGACGTCCCCGGGGTTCTTCCCAAGGGTGGCGCGACGATTGGCCATAAACCCTCTTTCGTTTCAACAGGCTCTGCTTCGGCAAGAGCGTGACGGCAAGTTCTATTTCGGTAAAAGTTCCCTGGCAAGTTCTGCGTTCGATCAGAACTTCCTCGAAATGCCCGCGCTTGAAGCACACTTGCGACTGACATCGAAGCCGGGGAGGACAGCGTCGACGCGAACGCGATGTTTCAAACGCGGGCATTGTGCATTCTAGTCGGCCGGGTGCATGAGGCACACAAGGCGGCGCGCGAGCCGTAGACTTCCCCCATGGAGATATTCCCTTCGCTCCCCGCGTCGGTTTCGCAAATTTTCGACCCCGAGCGGTGGCGCGACATCCCCGACGTCGACCTGCAGGACGTCACTTACCATCGCGGGGTCGAACGCACTCGAGGGGCTGACGGAACGGTGACGGCCTGTATCGATCGTCCGGTGGTTCGGATCGCCTTCAACCGCCCCGAATTGCGCAACGCTTTCCGCCCCGAAACCGTGGACTCGCTTTACCGTGCTCTCGACCATGCGAGGCTAGACCCCACGGTAGGGGCAGTCATTCTCACAGGCAACGGCCCTTCACACAAAGACGGCGGCTGGGCCTTTTGCTCGGGCGGAGATCAGCGCGTGCGCAGCCGCGATGGTTATACCTACCAATCCCACACCTCCCCCGGTTTCACCAACGGGCGGCTGCACATTCTGGAGGTCCAGCGACTGATTCGCAATATGCCGAAGGTGGTCATCGCCGCCGTTTCGGGATGGGCAGCAGGCGGCGGCCATTCGCTCCACGTCGTATGCGATCTGTCCATCGCTTCCCTTGAGTACGCGCGTTTCAAGCAGACCGACGCAAACGTCGGTTCGTTCGACGCCGGTTACGGTTCGCAGCTTTTGGCCCGTCAAGTCGGCGATCGGCGGGCACGCGAGATTTTCTTCCTGGCCCGCACGTATTCGGCCGAGGACGCCGTCGCCTGGGGCGCGGTCAACGAGGCGGTCCCCCATGCACAGCTGGAAGAACGCGCCCTCGAGTACGCCGCGATCGTGGCGCAGAAATCACCACAGGCGATTCGCATGCTCAAACTGGCTTTCAACGCGGCTGACGACGGCATTGCCGGCATGCAGGCCTTCGCCGGTGAAGCGACCCGGCTTGCCTACATGACGGAGGAAGCAAGGGAAGGCCGCGACGCTTTCTTGGAACGTCGCGCCCCCGATTGGTCCGATTTCCCTTATTACGCGTGAGAAGCCGCGGCATCAAGACCTTGAAACACCCAACTATGTACAAGAGGTTGCCATGAGCGATCGTGCACCCAACATCTCGCCGAGATCGGTAGCGGGCGGGAAGAGCCCCAAGGCACGTCGACAAACGCTCAATGTCGCCAGGAATCTGAGCGCCAAAAATCCCGTCATCCTCGTGGACGAGTGCCTTGGCGGGCCTCCCGCATCTAGTTTTGGCGGACACCTCTCGACGAATCTTGACGGGCACCGACCAACCAGTATCGGAGGCCATCACCCAACTAACCCCGGCGGCCATCTCCCAGCTAACCCAGACAAGCACCACCCAGCGCGCGAGACACTTCTCGATGCTCGCATCCCGGAAGGACGCATCCCTGAAGAAACCGCCCTGATTTTGCGCACTTCGGGTTCGACGAGCGGCACGGGAAGCCTGGTCGCGATCTCACGCGAAGCTCTTCTCGCATCGGCAAAGGCAACCGAGGAAGCACTCGACGGGCCCGGACGCTGGGTCACATGCTTGCCCACGGACCACATCGCGGGTTTTCAAACGCAGTGGCGCTCGGTCGTGGCGGGCTTTATGCCTATTGACGCCGGCGTCGGCCGCCCCGAGGACCTAGCCCAAGCCATCGAAGCTCACTTCCGGGGAATCAAACGCCCGAACACAAATAACCCGTATACAAACATTCCGAACACAAACAAACCGAACACAAACAGCCCGAACACAAACAACCCAAACATAAATAGCCGAGGCACCACTACCGATGCGCATGGCGTCAAGACTGACGAAGCCGCAGAAACCAGCAAGATCAACAAGAACACCCCGCTTTACGTATCACTTGTCCCTACGCAGCTTCGGCGCCTTCTCGCCAGCCCCGCCGTGCGAGCGACCCAAAGTTTCGACGCCATTCTTGTTGGAGGTGCCGCCGCCGGCACCAGGCTTCTCGATGCCGCCCGCACCGCGGGTTTAAAGGTGGTCACAACCTACGGAATGACGGAAACTTGCGGCGGCTGTGTGTACGACGGCCTGCCCATCGGCGACACCAAGATCACCTTCGACTCGTACACATCGCCTTCCACCACACACACGCCAGCAACTTTCGGTCGAATCATATTGTCAGGAACGGCAGTAGCTCTCGGGTACATAGATGACAAGAGTTCACTAGGGAATTTTTCAAAAGAATTTAAAGGAACATTTCAATCAAATGACATCGGGTTCATTGAAAATGATCGCCTCGTCGTCACGGGGCGTGCGGATGATGCTATAACAACTGGAGGAATGACGATTTTTCCGACAACAATCGAAGAGGCACTCACGCGCGGCGGAGCCGGGGAATGCATCGTCATAGGCGTCGAAGACGAGGAGTGGGGAGAAATCGTCGTAGCTGTAACGAAGGCTTTCGTGCCGCCACGGCTTCGAGAGGAAATTGCCGCGAACTACGGGAAAGCCTATCTTCCGCGTATTTTCCTCGGCTTCACGGATCTCGGCTTCGACGGCGTCCCTCTCACCGCCTCCGGCAAACCCGATAGGAGAAAAATACGCAACGCAGTGCGCAAAGCCCTTGCGTAAGCTGAAATAGTCTTAGCCGAGTGATGATCACAGCACCGTCCACCCGCAGCACGCCTTGGCAACACACATTTCGCGAATCTTCGCCGGTACCATGACTCCGTGGCTGTTTCAGATTGGATAGAGGGGGCGCGTCCAAAGACCTTGCCCGCAGCCGTCGCGCCGGTTGCCGCCGGAACGGCCGCGGCGTTGCATGTGGGTGGGGCTTCGCTTGCTCGCGCTGCACTCGCCGGGGTTCTCGCTCTCGCCCTGCAGGTGGGGGTGAATTTTGCCAACGATTATTCGGATGGCATCAGGGGCACCGACGCCGCACGTTCCGGTCCACCGCGTCTGACCGGCGGAGGCATGGCTGCCCCCCGAACGGTCAAGTTTGCCGCATTTGCCGCTTTCGGCGTCGGCGCCGTTGCTGGCCTCTCGCTTGTAGCGCTATCCGGCCAATGGTGGCTGCTTTTCGTCGGTCTCGCCGCGATCGCGGCGGCCTGGTTCTATACCGGCGGAAGCCGTCCATACGGGTACATGGGCCTTGGCGAAGTGTTCGTCTTCGTCTTTTTCGGGCTCGTCGCGACGGCGGGAACCACTTACACTCAAATCCTGTCGGTTCCCTGGCAGAGCTGGGTGATGTCATGCGCGATCGGCTCCGTGGCCTGCGCACTACTCATGGTCAACAACATTCGGGACATCCCCACGGACGCCGCCGTCGGTAAGAAGACGCTGGCGGTGCGCATCGGCGACCGCTCGGCTCGATGGGCATTCGTCGCCATGGTTGCTATGCCGGTCCTCACACCTCTTGCGTTTCTGGGCGACCTCGGCCTCTGGGTAGCCCTGGTCATCGTGCCGGTGGCGCTGCTTGCCTACCGAGCCGTCTTGCCCGTCCTGACGCGGGCAAGCGGGCGGGATCTAATTCCCGCGCTTCGCACCGCCGGACAGGTTGAGCTCGCCTTTGGCGTAACTCTTCTTCTGGCTTACGCGGGTGCCACTTACCTAAACTGAGTTCCATGCCGCGTGTCATCCTTGCCATCACGATCATCGCCATTTGGATTTACGGGATCATTGACTGCGCCCGCTCACCAAAAGATTCGATGCCAGGGCGCTTGCCCAAGCCCGTCTGGATTGTCGTCACTTTCATTCCGGTTGTCGGCGCTCTTTTGTGGCTCATCCTTTCATGGCCTATCAAGCACCCGAACGGTTTCGGGACGATTGAGGTCGGACGGGGACGCCCGCGCAAGCCCGAGCCTGACGGCCCCATCGCGCCCGACGACGACCCGGAATTCTTGGCCAAGCTTGATGCGCGCAATCGTTTCGCCGAGTGGGAACGCCAACAGGCCAAGGCCAACGCCGAACCCACCGGCGATGAAGCCAAGCCCACTGACAACCAGGCCAACCCCACCGGCGCTAAAGGCAACTCCACTGACAACCAAGCTAAGGCCACGGGCGGTCAAAGCAGATCGACGGTTGGTGAAGTCAATAAAGAAGTCAATGAAAAGGACGATGCCAGTAATTTCGACAAGGTCAGCGATGCCAAAGGCGCCGCCTCTAGCGATACCGTTGGAGAGTCGAATAGGCCGTCTAAAATCAATGACCCTCTCGCTTCGGAACTCGACAACCTCGATGTAGAATTGCGAAAATTTTTGGACGATGAAGGCTCGCAATCGGCATAGAACCGGCAAACGCATTGGGCTTGCATTCGGATAAAACTCGTAACCAGCCCAGGGCTCACCAATCAACGTAGGGCTGACTGGCAGCGCAAAGACCGCGGCGCGAAAGCTTGCAGCCCTCTCAAGGACACGAAGCTTCAATACAGCAAGCCGACGAACAAGGCAGCGCCTCTGTTTTTCTTCACGCTGCGTAAAATCAAGATTCAGCGCCTCCTTGAAACCGGCGTCGGAACCGGCCGACATTTCAGGTCAACCCCAAGCCTGCAGCAGACTCAACCTGAATCGACAGCAGACTCAACCCGAGCCCACAGCAGGCCCTTCGACGTGCATAAGTCGGCTCGAGTTAAGCATCATCCTCCACAAATCGCCCGGTCCAACGGGGACCGGCCATTTCTATGAGACAAGTCGATGTTAAGCACCGACGGCTCGGCGTTCGTGGCGATCATGCCTGCGTTGCCGTTTGGCCCCACCATCACGGAGGTCGCATATCCGGGAATGCCTCCATTGTGCCCCCAGGCGACGCCACAGCTGAGCTTTTGACTGTAGATTCCCAGTCCGTATTCGCCGCCGTTCTCCGGCACCGAGACGCCTTTCTTCATTTCAGCGATGCTCTTTTGCTGAAGCAGCGAGCCGTCATGGATCGACTGGGCGAACTTGTTGAGCTCGCTCGGGGTCGAGACCATCGCCCCCGCTGTCCAAGCCATCGACGGATTGAGGTCGGTGATGTCTTCGAGTTTGCCGGGCTTGTTGTCACGCGTGTGATACCCGCGGGGGTGCTTTCCACGAATAGTCTTCTCGCCTGGGGCCGGCATATAGGTGTGTTTGAGCCTCAAGGGTTTGACGATCTTCGTCTCGATCTGCTCGGCAATCGGACGCTTGGCCACACGCTCGGCCAACAGCCCCAACACAATGTAATTCGTATTCGTGTAGGCAAACTTCGCCCCCGGCGCAAACTGCGCAGGCCTGGCCAGAGCCGTGTCAAGCAGATCCCTCGGCGAGACGTAATCATTGCGAGTCCCGAAATAATCGACTGCCGATTCATCGATGTATTCCGGCAATCCTGACGTGTGCTGGAGCAGTTGGCGCACCGTGATCTTCTTGCCGTCAACGCCCTGGCCCTTGATCAGGCTAGGCAGGTAGGTCTCGATCGGCTCATCAAGCTTGACCTTGCCTTCTTCGACCATCTTCATGATCA
>CAUSGP010000055.1:0-10614 GCA_963531075.1 uncultured Actinomycetaceae bacterium
GAGGTCGGCCATCCCCGTACTCCTGTAGAAAGACGCGGTTTTCTCCTCGTCGTCGGTGATGAGGACGAGTTGACGCACGTGTGCGAAACGTTCCAGCGCCGCGGCGAAAAGGCGGGTGCCTATGCCGAGGCGCTGGCGATCGGGCCGCACGAGGATGTCTTGTACGTATGCGATCGAGGCGTCGTCGCCAACTGCTCGAATCAGGCCGACGAGTTCGCCGCCGTCCCAGGCTCCCATCTTCCACAGGGAGTTGGCGACGGCGCGCTCCAGCAGATCTGGGTTCCGGGTGTAATTCGACCATCCGACCGATTTATAGAGACCGAGGAGGTCGCCCGTCGCGATCGGGCGACCTTCGGAGTAATCAAACTGGTGGTTTTCGGTGTAATCGATCGGGCGACTTTCGGAACAATCCAGTGCGCGGTTTGCAGCGAAGCCGGGGCGGTCATCAGAGCGATCCAGTGTCACGGTAGTGACTTTACCTTGCCTTCTCAATCGGCTCCGAATGAAGATCTCCGAAGAATCTCAGGGTTAAATTTGGAGAAAACTCATAGGGTCTCGAAGGGGCAAACGGCTTTCTTCATGGATCGAATAGAGCGCCGCAGGCTTGTGCGATTTCAAACGAGCAATGCGCTTTCCTTCTGTACCACTCGCCGAACGGGGTGTTGACTAGGGCGCCGGTTAGGCCGCCGACAGTGCCTCGAGCACCTCGGGGAGCTCCGTAAAGCCGTCGGAGGTGAGAAAATGCCCCGCTCCGTGCACGGTCACGGTTCTAGCGCCGATTCGCGCGGCGAATTTCTCGGATAGGTCAGGTGGAACGATGGGATCGTTATCGGAGCGAATTACGGTTGCACGTCCGAAAACATGAGGATTGGAGAAGGGATCGTTCGCGATGAAATTGGAGAAGTTTGAGAGGAGGAATTGGTCGACGCCGTCGTCCCCGGAAAGCGGAAGTTCCGAGGCGAAAGGTGCGACCGCGATAAATGCGCCGAGCCGGGCATCGTTGGAGGCGCCGCCGCGATCTCGGGCTTGTACAGCGTTGCGTTTGACGAGGCGTTGGATAGCAAGCAGCGCGGTGAGTCCACCAAGGCTGTGCGTGACGACAGCGGTGGTAGGCGACAGGGAGCCAATTGCCTCGGTTACGGAGAAAACCCATGAGGCTGCTTCGGGTGACAGGGGATCGGGAAGCTCAACCGCTTCGGCGACGGGAACGGCGCGCGAGAGCCAAGGGAGCCAGTGGTCGGTGGGGATGGCGCCGTAACCGTGGACGATCACAACTCGTTCAAATGGAATACCTTCGATGGGATTGCTGAGGAGCGAATTGGCGTCTCCCGTAGGCGAATCGGCGGCCTTTGAGATTGAATCAGAGTTTTTCATAGCCGGAATGATACAGCTTGACGCTAGCGTGAAGGTCAAGAGGCGATTGTGCTCCGGGATGCCATGGCGATGGCGGTGTGATGTTAAAAGATGAGAGTGCCGTGTAGTGATTGTAATATCGAAAGGCCGTAGCGCTGCGTTTCAAGCAAGAAATACCGCACCACGTGGCAAGTGCGCAGCGTTAAATAGCGTCTGCAATGGCGAATGAAACTCTGCAAGAACGAACGAAACTTTGTAAGAATGGAGGCCGCTGATCCCGAGAAGTCTCCGAAAGGGCAACGAGATTGCGGACGACGCGATGCGCACGGGAAGGGGCGTGAACAATGCGAATCGGTGAATTCGCCCAAATGGCCGGGGTGAGCGCTAGAGCACTTCGCCACTACGAGTCGGCTCGGTTACTCGTGCCTGCGCGCACGCCGAGAGGATATCGAGACTACTCAATCGATGATCTCGGCACGGTCGAAAGAATCCGACTGATTCTCGCAACCGGTTTGGGAGTTGCCGCGGCCAGGCGGTATCTCGATTGTGTGGATACCGGGCACGGCGACGCGACGGTGACGATGTGTCCGAATCTTCGGCGTGAACTTTCTGAGCTCGAAGAACGATTGAGACGTCGCGGTGAGCAAATTGCTCGGGAGTGTGACGCGATAACCCGGTTTGTGGCATCGTCCGACGGCGCCTAATCGTCCGCTGGAGCCCATACGTCATCTGATACTTTTGGGGTATGACGAGTACTTTTTCGATATGACGAGCCCGCGGCTGACCCCTGACGAACAGGCAGAACCTGACAGGCCGGAACCCAACAAAAACGACCTGACGCTCTCCGAGGATGATCGGCGTGAGCTCATCGGTTGGGCGGCCAGTTGTATCCGCCGCCTGTTGCCCGTTTTTGTCGAGCATTGCCCTTCGGACGAGCGGCTTCAGCGCGCGCTGGAGTCTGCCGACGAGTTCCGCGCCGGAAGACTGGCCGTTGGCCCCATGCGCGAACATGCTCGATCCTGCCACGCTGCTGCCCGTGACTGCCAAGATCAGGCTGCTCAAGCCGTGGCTCGGGCCTGCGGCCATGCCGCCGCAATCGCCCACATGGGCGGGCACGCTCGCAATATCGAACGCTATACGCGCAAGGCGCTGACGGGGGCTGCTCTCGTCGTCGAACTCGAATGGCAGCGCACGGCGATTCCGGCTCGGCTGCGCGAATATGTCTTCGGCGGTTAGCGGGTGTATGCAGCGGGTCTCCCGAATTGCGGGGCCGCATTGTGGGGCCGACGGCGGCGGAAACCTTGCCACAAATGAGTTTTGTGCGTGTATGCGTATGGTTGCATTGGCAGCAGGATAAGGGTGATCGTAATGATGAAGATGGGTGCGTTAACTAATTAGGCAATCACAAAATTAAAAATATGGTCGTTATGACGAGGAAAAGTATCGTGAAGGGCGAGTGGTCGTGTTAGTGAGGGGAACGGTGACATGGTCTGCGGCGGCGCCGGCGCCCACGGCCCGTCATGAAAATCTCGATCACACAAGGCGGTGTATCGGAGGCGCCCGATAGCATGGGCGGCATGGACCTTTTCGATGCGATGGGCACGGACGACGTCGGCATTCCGGACGGAACAACCGGCCCTCTTGCCGCGAGAATGCGCCCGCGAACTCTTGACGAGGTCGTCGGGCAAGATCACCTGCTCGCCGACGGGTCGCCGTTGCGTCGGCTCGTTGAGGCGAGCGGTGGTGCGCCGTCGTCGGTGTTTTTATGGGGGCCGCCCGGAACGGGGAAGACCACCTTCGCCTATCTCATCGCGCGTGCAGGAAATAGGCATTTCGAAGAGGTGTCGGCGGTTTCGGCCGGTGTGAAAGAGCTGCGTACCGTCATTTCGGCGGCGCGCCAACGCCTGGCTACGAGCGGGCGCGAAACGGTTCTGTTCGTTGACGAGGTGCATCGATTCAATCGCGCCCAGCAAGACGCCCTGCTGCCCGCCGTCGAAAACGGTTGGGTCACGCTGGTCGCCGCGACCACAGAAAATCCCTCGTTTACCGTGGTTTCGCCGCTTCTGTCGCGTTCCCTCCTCGTCACGCTCAAGGGTCTGACGGAGGAGGGCATCCGCACCCTCATCGCTCGCGCGCTAGAAGACGAACGCGGTTTTGCCGGAAGCATCTCGATTGCCCCTGAAGCCCTTGACAACCTCGTTCGTATAGCGGGACGCGACGGAAGGCGATCACTTACGCTTTTGGAAGCGGCGGCGGAAGGGGTGCGAATGCGTGGCGGTGCCACGATCGAGTTGACCGACGTCGCGAAGGCCTCCGACGGTGCCACCGTGCGCTACGACAGGGCCGGCGATCAGCACTACGACGTCATCTCCGCTTTCATCAAGTCGATCAGAGGATCGAATGTCGATGCCGCCATGCATTATCTCGCCAGAATGCTGACGGCGGGTGAGGACCCTCGTTTTATCGCGCGCAGGCTCATGATCAGCGCAGCCGAAGACATCGGCATGGCGGACCCTTCCGCGCTCCAGACGGCGACCGCGGCGGCGCAGTCGGTCGCCCTCGTCGGAATGCCCGAGGCACGGATCATCCTTGCCGAGGCTGTGGTTCACCTCGCTACGGCGCCGAAATCGAACCGTGCATATATGGCTATCGGCGAAGCCATGTCCGACGTCGCCGCCGGAAAAGCGGGGCCCGTACCCGCTGCGCTGCGGGATTCGCACTACGCGGGAGCGGAAGACCTGGGGCATGGCTCCGGTTATAAGTACGCCCACGACTTCCCCGGAGCCGTCGTCCCCATGCAATTCATGCCGGAGGGCCTCGAAGAAACGCGCTACTACGAGCCGACCGATCGCGGCTTCGAGGCGCAGATCACTCCACGACTTAAACGAATTCGAAGCGTACTTGATGGCGATAACTGATATAATCTCGTGGTTGCCCACCCGGGCGACGGACAACCTGGGGTCTTAGCCGTTGGGTTGACCCCGCAGCCGCACATGGCTGCGCATACGATATCGACAGGAGCAAAATATGGCGGGCAACCGTTCCCGTAAACTTGTGCGTCAATCCCGTTCACTGGGCGTTGCGCTTTCCCCAAAGGCCGAGCGCTATATGCAGCGTCGCCCCTATCGTCCCGGTGAGCACGGCCGAGGCCGCACCAAAGATTCGGACTATTCGGTTCGTCTGAAGGAAAAGCAGCGTCTTCGTGCCCAGTACGGAATCCGCGAGGCGCAGATGCGTCGCGTATGGGAAGAGGCTCGCCGGGCCGACGGCCTATCCGGCGAAAACCTCGTTGAGCTTTTGGAGATGCGCCTCGATGCGCTTGTTCTGCGCGCAGGATTCGCCCGCACGATTGCGCAGGCCCGCCAGGTCGTTGTCCACCGCCATTTGCTCGTCGACGGAAAGATTGTCGATCGCCCCTCTTTCCGCGTCAAGCCGGGCCAGATCGTTCAGGTCAAGCCCAGGTCGCAGACCTCGCCGCAGTTTCACGTTGCTGCCCAAGGAGCTCACCGCGACGTGCTCCCGCAAGTTCCCGCCTATCTCGACGTTGATCTCGAGAAGCTTCGCTTCACACTGACGCGTCGGCCCAAGCGCGCCGAAGTTCCGGTTATTTGCGACGTCCAGATGGTCGTTGAGCACTACTCGCGATAATCGAATCCTGGAACGCGCCCCGCGGGGCGCGTTCTTGGCATTCAGTGGGAGCGCGGGTTAGGAAGCCCGCGCCAGGAAAAGTGGGAACCTAACGCGGCTGAAAAGCGGGTAGAAGACGCGCCTGAGAAAAGGTCAAAAATGCGTACCGCCGAAATCCGTCAGCGCTGGCTCGATTACTTCGCCAAGCACGATCACCACATTGCGCCCTCGGTGTCCCTCGTTTCGCCCGATCCTTCGATCCTTTTCACCGTCGCGGGAATGGTGCCGTTCATCCCCTACATCCTGAACACCGAGCCCGCCCCGTGGCCGACGGTCGCATCCGTCCAAAAATGCATCCGAACGAACGATATCGACAACGTCGGCAGAACCACGCGCCACGGCACCTTCTTCCAGATGAACGGCAATTTCTCCTTTGGAGATTACTTCAAAGAGGGCGCCATTGACCTCGCGTGGGGCCTGCTGACTTCCTCGGTGGCCGACGGAGGCTATGGGCTTGACGGTGACCGACTGTGGATGACGATCTGGGAAGAAGACACGGTTTCCTACGACTATTGGACTCGCGTCATCGGCCTTCCCTCCGATCACATTCAAAAGCTCCCGTTCAAAGAAATCTCCTGGTCGACCGGCCAACCCGGACCCGCCGGCGCCTGTTGCGAAATTCACTACGACCGTGGCCCCGAATATGGTCCCGACGGTGGCCCCGCAGTTGATGCTCAAGGAGACCGCTTCCTCGAAATCTGGAACCTCGTTTTCGATGAGTTCATTAGGGGGGAGGGCGAGGGCCACGATTTCGAACTGGTTGGCAAACTCGAGCGCACCGCCATCGACACCGGCGCCGGTCTCGAGCGCATTGCCTACCTCCTCCAAGGCAAAGCCAATATGTACGAGATCGACGAGGTATATCCCGTCATTGGCAAGACCGAGGAGATCACTGGAAAGAAGTACGGAGCTAACGCCGAGGACGACGTGCGTATGCGAGTGGTCGCAGACCATGTCCGTTCGGCGCTGATGCTCATAGGCGACGGCGTGCGGCCAGGCAACGACGGTCGCGGATACGTTTTGCGCAGGCTCGTGCGCCGCGCGGTGCGTTCCATTCGCCTCCTCGGGGTCGACGACGTCGTCCTTCCCACCCTCATCGCAACCTCCAAAGACGCGATGAAAGACTCCTACCCCGAGCTCGAGTCGAACTTCTCCCAGATCCTCGACGTGGCGTCCGCCGAGGAAGCGGCCTTCCGCAGGACGCTCACCTCGGGAACGCAGATCTTCGACCTCGCCGCCTCCAAGGCATCCGGTGGAAACAAGGTGCTTTCTGGCAAGGACGCCTTTGCCCTGCATGACACTTACGGCTTCCCGATCGACCTCACCCTCGAGATGGCCTCGGAACAGGGGCTCAAGGTCGACGAGGTCGAATTCCGGCGGCTCATGCAGGAGCAAAAGGACCGTGCGCGCGCCGATGCTCGGGCGAAGAAAACCGGGCATGTCGACTCCGCCGTTTACAATGAGATTCTCAACGAAAGCGGCGGTTCCACGCGGTTCCTCGGGTATACGGAGACCGGTGCCGAGGGCAAGATCGTGGCCCTGCTGGTCGATGGCGTTTCGGTTCCTGCGGCCACTGCGCCCGCGGACGTTGACGTGATCCTCGACCAAACGCCGTTCTATGCCGAAATGGGTGGCCAGCTCGCCGATCGGGGGACGAGAAGCGTTGAGGGCGGCGGCCTTGTCCACGTTGACGACGTCCAATCGCCTGTCAAGGGACTCCACGTGCATCGAGGGACTGTCAGTGAGGGAACGATTGCGGTGGGAGAGAAGGTCTTCGCTCAGATCGATGCCGACAGACGCGGTCAGATTGCCAGATCGCACACTTCGACGCACATGATTCACAAGGCGCTTCACGAATTTCTGGGCGAACAAGCCACTCAGGCAGGTTCGGAGAACTCGCCTTCGCGTCTGCGCTTCGATTTCAGACACGGACAGCAGATACCCACCGACATCATTAGTGGCATCGAGGGGCGCGTCAACGATCGGCTCCGCGAAAATCTTGAAGTCACGGATGAAGTCATGGGGCTCGACGAGGCCCGTGCCGCGGGGGCAATGGCACTTTTCGGTGAAAAGTACGGGAAAGACGTCAGAGTGGTCTCCATCGACGACTCATGGTCGAAGGAATTGTGTGCTGGAACGCACGTTCCCTCGACGGGACAGATCGGGCTCGTGTCCATCCTCGGAGAGTCCTCGATCGGATCAGGGGTCAGGCGCATCGATGCCCTTGTGGGCGAAGGCGCCTACGCCTACGGGGCAAAGGAGCACGCCCTCGTCTCGCAATTGGCGGGGCTCGTCGGAGCTCGCCCCGAAGAGCTTCCTGAACGCGTCGATTCGGTTCTCGCTCGCTTGAAATCTGCTGAGAAAGAGATCGCCGCGTTGAGGCGTGAGAAGCTCTCGGCCGGAATTGGAGATATTCTCGGTGGACGTCGCCGCGTTGGTAAGTTTGACGTTTATTGGGCTAGCCTGGGCGAAATTGCGAGCGGCGAAGACGTTCGAAGCGTCGCGACGGACGTCAGGGGGCGTATCGACGATTCGGATCCAGCGGTCGTTATCGTCGGTGGAATCGCGAACGGGCGGCCCTCCGTCGTCGTCGCCACGACAGCGGCCGCCAGGGAAGCCGGAGCGCGTGCCGGAAAACTTGTGTCCTCCTTCTCGAAAGTCCTCGGAGGCGGCGGAGGGGGGCGCGATGACATCGCCCAAGGAGGAGGGCAGGATTCGTCCAAGCTCCTTGAGGCGCTTGAGGTTCTTGAGGCCCAACTCAGCTGATGCGCCAGGGAAAACGTATAGCATTCGACGTCGGACAAGCCCGAATCGGAGTTGCGCAATGTGATCCGGAGGGTATTCTCGCCACACCTGTTGAAACGCTGTGGCGTGATGGAACGGATATCGAGAACGCGGCTCAGATCGTGCAAGAATGCGACGCGGTTGAGGTAATCGTTGGCCTTCCCCTTAATATGGATGGTACAGAAGGAGGATCGGCGCGATACGCTCGCTCTTGGGCAAAAGAGTTGGCCGAGGCCATTGCGCCGACAGCTGTGCGGTTGGTCGATGAGCGGTTGTCCACGGTGACCGCCCACGGGCAACTTACGGCAGCTGGACGCGACTCGCGCAAGCATCGCGCCGTTGTGGATCAGGCCGCCGCTGTGGTTATCCTCGATACAGCACTTGAGATGGAACAGCGCACAGGCAACGCACCTGGTGAGTGCGTCTCCATCGCGCAGGAGGCAGAACAATGACCGAGTTCTTCGATACCACCGGTAACCTGAAACGTTCGCGTCGAAACCGGGCGAACTACGACGCGGCCACTGCTCGTAAGCGTCGTAAGAAGCAACGAAGGCGCTCGTTCGTCATCCTGGCCATGGCCATCGCTTTCCTTACCGCGGTTTCGGTGGTTTTCCTTCCCGAATTCTTCAAAGAGTCGGCAGTTGTGGAAGACTATCCCGGCCCGGGTTCGGGAACGGTTAGTATCCAGATCCCCGAATCTGCGACAGGGCGGGAAATTGCTTCCATTCTCAAAGAAAAAGACGTCATAGCCAACACTCAACCGTTCATCGATGCTTATGACAACGACAAGAGAGCTCAAAGCGAGATCAAACCTGGCGAGTACCAGCTGAAGAAACATATGTCGGCATCCGCGGCTTTGGCCGCCTTGCTCGGGGCGCC
The DNA here is from genome assembly GCA_963531075.1 of uncultured Actinomycetaceae bacterium. GTDB lineage: Bacteria > Actinomycetota > Actinomycetes > Actinomycetales > Actinomycetaceae > Peptidiphaga. The sequence continues at coordinate 8,704 of CAUSGP010000055.1, forward strand.
GACATCGGAGCAGGTCCGAGTCACCATTCCCGATGGGTGGACGAAAAAGCAGGTGTACGAGCGGCTCGCGAAGAACCTTGGCATATCCGTCGACGAGGTCCAAAAGGCCGCCGAGGACACGAAAGCCATCGGTCTGCCCCAACAGGCCGACGGGGATCCCGAGGGCTGGTACGCGCCGTTAACCTACTCGTTCCAAAAGGGAACCAAGCCCGCTGATGCGCTTAAAAAAATGGTCGAGGCTCGCGTCGCTCAGCTTAAGCGGTTGAAGGCACCCCCGGCACAGTGGCAGACGATCCTCATCAAAGCTTCGATTCTGGAGCGCGAGGTCAACAAAGCGGAATACTACCCGAAGGCTGCTCGTGTGATCGAGAATAGGCTTGCGGACCAGGAGCAAGTCAAAGGCAAGCTTCAAATGGACTCGACAGTTCTGTACGGCTTGGGACATCGAGGCGGACAGCCCACAAAGGAACAGCTGCGCGACGCCAACAACAAGTACAACACCTATCAGCATCCAGGCTTACCTCCCACGCCCATTGGCGCCGCCGGCGAAGCGGCCATTCAGGGAGTTTTGCACCCCGCCACCGGAGACTGGCTCTACTTCTTTACGGTGAACCTAGACACGGGTGAAACGAAGTTCACCGCGAGCTATGCCGAGCACCTCAAGAACATTGAGGAAGCGAAAGAATGGAACAAATCCCACCCGCAATCCTCCAAATCAAAAGACGACAGTGCGGGGTGACAGTTCGCGGGAGAGACGGCCAATTAGCGCGATCGTGCGGGGAAGCGGAATGATCGTGCGCGGAGGCGGAAGGTCGATCGGTAGATGACCGGGATTCTACTGGTTGGCGACGATGCGATTCGGAAATCCCTGTTCGAAGCGGCCGGGGTGGTCGATCGGGTGCAGCGGGTCGATAGCCTCGAAACAGCTTCCGCGCTTCGATCCGACCGTGTGGGGGCAGGGTGGGCCGGAATCGTCGTCGATTCTGAACATTACGCGGAGGCCATGCGCGCAGCAGAATTGCGGGACGGCCTGGCCAGCGCCGTAGGTTTCGCCGACACATTGGCTTTTGCGGGGTCCTTGCCCGGGGCCTACGCTTTTTGTGCCCGTGTGGGCGGGGTAGTCGCCGCCTTCCGAGAATCCATGGGGCGTGACTACGCCTTGACCGACGGCGCCGTGATCGGCTCCGGTCCGGAGGCATGGGCTGGACTCGCTGCTCTGACCCAGGTGCGGGTTAGCAAACTCACCGTGCATGCCGAGCCGTTCGACGCCGTCACACCAGCCGTTGCTCATCGGCTTGGAATCGATATTTTGACAGCGGATGCGGACTCCTTTGCCACTGCCCCCGTCATTTATTCTGCCCGTGAGCTCGCAGTGATCCTCAAGCAGCCTGATCGCGGCCTTGTCATCGATGAATCCGTGGCGCTTCACACCGTCGCAGCACAAGTTCGTCTTTTGACGTCGAAAGAACCCGATATGAAAGCCATGCGCGCTGTTATCGCGGGAACATAGTAACTGAATGCTAGTAGCCGCGAGCGGATAGAACTCCCTTCGAATGGCGTGCGGTTGCTGGCGGTCGCTAGATAGTCGCTGCGCGAGCCGATAAAGCACCACCGAAGCTATGCAGAGTGGTCCACAGTGGATAACTTTTCGGCCGTCAAGCTATTTCGCCTTACTCTTCCAACATGGTTTTCTGGTCTCGCGAGCGCATTCTCCGCGGTGCGATTTCGCCATTTTCTGCCGTGGCCCTGTGGATTGCCGTGACTGCCACCTTGGCCGTAGCCCGATGGATTATGGTCCCGTCGCTCACCGAACGGGCCATCCTCCACCTGGCACTCGGGGCGGCTGCGGCTGGATTCTTCGGGCTGGCTGCGTGTATCGACGGCGTTCTTCAGATTCTACCCGACCCGCTT
>CAUSGP010000056.1:0-10491 GCA_963531075.1 uncultured Actinomycetaceae bacterium
CGACGGCCGCCTGACCGACGGCCAGGGGCGCACGGTGGATTTCAAGAACACGATCTTGATTCTGACCTCGAACCTGGGCTCGCAGGCGCTCATGGATCCGACGCTTGATGAGAAGCAGAAGCACGAGGCTGTGATGGCGTCCGTGCGGAAGGCGTTCAAGCCGGAGTTCATCAACAGGCTTGACGACGTCATCGTGTTCGAGCCGTTGAGCCTCGAGGAGCTGGGCAAGATCGTCGATCTGCAGGTGGAGCAGGTGGCGCGGCGCCTGAAGTCACGGCGGATCACGCTGGACGTGACCGATGCGGCCAGGGACTTCCTCGCGATGGATGGGTACGACCCGGCCTATGGCGCGCGCCCGCTGCGGCGGCTCATTCAGCGCGAGATCGGCGACAAGCTGGCGCGGATGCTGCTCTCGGGCGAGGCGACCGACGGCGCGACGGTCACGGTGGACACCGACCCGTCCGACTCGACGCCGGGCCTCAAGCTGACCGCGCGGGAGTAGCGCTGTGGCTGGTGGCTGGTGTGAGGCAATCCCGCTCTTGTGGCGGGGTTGCCCCGGCTGGTGCCCGGTGTGAAGCCTGGTAGCAACTTAGCCGTGCATGAGTGCTGCTGAGGCCGATGGCTGGTGGGGGCGCGCCTAAAGGCGCGCCCCCACTCTCTGTACTACTGTCGCTCTACGATCCTCTGCTAACTCTTGCTCCGGGATCCTTGCTAACTCTCGGGAGGAGGCGCGGACTCAGCCTCGCCGTCCGCTTGAGGTGACGATGCTTGCTGTGTCTTTCTTGCGGCGGCGAGGTTGCCTTGTGCAGCGAGTGTGCGGGGGTGGTCGGATCCGAGGACGCTGATCAGATCAGGGACAAGGTTCTCGTACATCTCTACGGCTATCTGCAGATTGTCGGCAGTGTAGTAGACGTAGGCGAGGTTGTTTCGTGCGGCGAGTGTGTGGGGGTGGTCGGATTCGAGGGCGTAGGCGAGATCAGGAATGAGTGCGTTGTACTCATTGATGGCTTTAGAAGTGTTTCCTGCCTCCCAGTATGCGGCGGCGAGGTTGTTTCGTGCAGCGAGTGTGCGGGGGTGGTCGGATCCGAGGATACCGACGAGATCGGGGATCAGAGCTTCGAACATGCCGATGGCTTTCCGCAGGTTTCCTGCCTTCTGGTACGCAAGGGCGAGATTGTTTTGTGCAGTGAGCGTGCGGAGGTGATCAGATCCGAGGACGCGGGTTTGGTCTGTCTGAAGGGCCTCGTACATGTCGATTGCTTGCTGAAGGTCTCCTGCATCCAGATGTGCTCCGGCGAGGTTGTTGCGTGTATTGAGTGTGTCGGGGTGGTCGGGTCCGAGGATGCGGGTGCGGTCGGCCAAGAGGGTCTCGTGCATGTCGATGGCCTTGGAAATGCTTTCTGCCTCCCGGTATGCGTCGGCGAGGTTGCCTCGTGTATGGAGTGTGCCGGGGTGGTCGGGTCCGAGGACGCCGACGAGATCGGGGATCAGAGCTTCGAATATATCGATGGCTTTGGAGACATCTCCCGCCTCCATGTATGCAAGGGCGAGGTTGTTGTAGGTAGCAAGTGCGCTGGGGCGGTCGCGGCTGAGGATGGCAACAAGCATCTCGACGGCTTCTGTGAGGGTCAGGGCGATTTGCGGACGCCCCATATTGGTTAGACACGAAATCGTTTCGCCAACGACTACGGTGACGCTTGAAAGGTCGATGCATGCCTCATGAGGAGAATAATGCACATGTCCTTCCTGCTGCTCGGCTATGGCTCGGATCTGATCGGCCATGTCGAGGGCGTCGGCGCGCCGGGCGTCGTTGGTGTCCGCCTTGTCCATGTCGATGCCCTTCAGCATGGTGACGACCGCTTTCTCCAGACTGGCGAAAACCTTGGGTTGTTTGTTGTAGTCTTCGCGCAAGACGCGCCCTTGGAGGCCATGGATGCGGATATAGCGCCCGTCCTGGGACGGGGTGCAGATGGAATGGGCTACAAGCACCCCCAAGGCTTGACGGGCAAGTGGTGTTCTCTTGCTGATCCGATGCAGCCAGGGGCGGGGCACGCCCGAGGGGGCAAGAAGGGCCAGGGCCGCCAACTGCACGAAGGCTGTTGCAGCTCGGTGCGGGTCCTCCTCGCCGCTGGAGCGGTCCTTCTCGGCCAGTATGTCCAGCGCCGATTCGTAGGCCATGCGCAGGGCCGCGTGCACCAGATCGGGGTAATCATCGCCGGGCAGGCGGGCGACGACCTCGTCAAGCGGGTACTCGCGCAGTTCGGCCAAGTACTCGTCTAGCGTGGCGTACCCATTGAGCTTGATGGTCGCCGCGGCCTGGGCCAAGGCCACGGGCAGGTCCCCGAGCGCCTCGGCCAGACGGGCCGCTCCGGCGTCGTCGTCTAACCCGGTTCGTTCCCTGATGAAATCTACCGATTGGGGCCGCGTGAACGCCCCCACCGCAATGAGGCGCCCGGCGCTGTCGCCCGGGCTGGCAACCGTTGTCGTGACAAGGACGCGCAAACCCTGGCCGTGGGGGATCAATTTTTTCAGGTCGTCAAAGTCGTCGACGTTGTCGAACACGAGCAGCCGGTCCCCCTCACCGGAGTTGAGCCGGTTCACGCACCGGCAGGCGGCAACGTCAGGGTCGCCCTTGCCGTCGTCGATTCCCATCTCGACGGCCAGTCCCGCCAAACCAGCTACGAGCGCCTCACGGCTCGAAGCGTCCATCCATGCCACCAAAGGCCACCCGGCCTTTTCACATTCGCGGGCGTAAGCGGCGGCCAACTGAGACTTGCCCACACCCCGCATCCCACACACAACAACCGGCCCACCCACAGCCGAAGACCCCACACCATTGGTTGAAGATCCCGAACCGTTGGCTGCACGGCCCGCGCCGTCGGACGAAGAACTCACGCCATCGCCGTCAGCCGGCGAGCCCCCACCGGCGCCGTCCGTTGAATGATCCGCGTTGTTGTCGGCATTCGAGCCGCGGGCTTGCGGATCGTCGAGGGCCAGTTGGGACGTTTCCCTCTTCCCGGCCGAGTCCGCCGGTTCAGGCTTGGTCAGCGCCTCGTAGAGGTCGGCCTGCTCGCGCCTGTCAACGAAGCCGGCGGCCTGCGCCGGGAGAGAGCCAAACCGAACCTTCCGTTCGCAATCGGCATTTCTCCCAGCAAGGTGCTCGTTGATGAGGCCGCTTATGTTGTCAAGCTTGCCTGTTGTCTCGATGTAGCGCTCGTCGGCAGCGGCGTTGCCTACGTTGACTGCCTCCATTGTCTTTTCGGTGGTTGTCTCGATTGTCTGCAGTGTTCCGAGGAGTATTTGGGTGTCGTTGAGAAGGTCCGTCAGGGCTTGGGGGGCAAGGCCTGAGTCGGTCTCGGCTAAGTCGTAGACCCCGTCGGCGACAATGACCAGCAATTCGTCGAACAGGCCCCGCACGTCTTCGTCAAGTGCCTCGCGCCGCTGCGTGCCGCCGTGCTCGTTGACGTAGGCGAGGAAGGCGTCGCGGCCGCGTCTGGCCTGGACGAGGGCTTCCGTGTCTTTACGGGCCTCGTCGAGAGTCTCGAGGGCCGCTTTCACGGCCTGTTGGGAAGCTTTTCTTTCCTCCGGGGGGCTTGACCGCGTGAGCTCTTTCTTCGAGGCTTTCTTCAGTCTTGCCCCGATTTTCTTGGCTTGCACTGTCTGACTCTTCGACATTTTTCCGAGCCGCTCGGCCGTGGTGAAGGCCGTGTTGACGATTCCTAAACCATCGAAAAAAACAGACAAGCCACCGAAAATCACGCCAAAGTCCATAGGTCGACCTTAACGGCCACCCAACGCCACCCGCCACACATCCCATCCTCCGAACATCATGGCACAGAAGCCAGACTTCTTGCGTTGCCAATTGGTATCGTCTTTGCGTGGGATACCACCCAGGCAAGATTTACTTCGTCGTCTGAACTTGCCGTATTCATTCCCACGCGATTGCTGGAAAGAGGGTTCGCCTGCCATGTCTGCTTGCCAGGCTCGATGGAGCATCCAAGGATCCCTTCAGTAGGCCGCTCAAAGATCCGTTGTGAGTTTTCCATTGCGGCCTTGCAAAACACAATATTTGCTCTCTCCCGTCAAAGCAGAAACCCCAGTTGGGCTGTAAGTAAGGTTTCAACTATGGACGAGAAGCGGTGTTTTGGCGATTACGCACTCGAGGGTGCGCCTCGAATTGCGCGAGTGTTCCTGCCCTTGGTGGATGAGGGATCCGACGATTGCCTTGCGTGGTCTGCCCTTGAAGGGTGGTCTCAGGCGGCGCTGAGCGGATCCGTCTCGTCTATGGAATACCTTGATTGGGGAAGCGGGGCAGGTGATTTCTCTGTCCGTTGGCGTCCGTCGAATGGGCATGCCGATGATGAGACAATCGTGCGCGTCGCCGACCTCCTTGCCACCGTGGCGGGAAGCGATCGGGGATGGACATTCACTCCCTTCCCCGAAATGATTGAAAGTTCCTTAGCGCGGTTGACCTATGACGCTGGTGTCCGGTTTGCGGACGAAGCAGGAACCTGGTCGGCAGATGAATCGGGAGTCCGGTTGACGGACAAAGCCGAAGTTCTGTCGGCAGACCAAGCTGACGAGAAGCTTCTGGAAGCGGCCGATTGCCTGTCTATTCCGAGGGTAAGCACGTTGATCGATCTTGCGCGTTTCGCGGACCTGTGGCGAGGCAGGGCGCTTCCCGGCGTCGTCCAGTTCGGCGAGGAAGTTCGCCTTGCAGCGCCGCCCTACGGCGATTCCGTCATCGTCTCCGGTCAGGAGTCCATCGTCCCTGTAGGGCAGGAGTTGGGATTGGACTTAAGGGTCGTTTTGGCGAACCAGGCCGTCCCTCCGATGGAATGGTGACGAAGGCTCGAAACAGTCGCATTCTTAAAAACGCTGCGCCGATTTACAGGAACGCCGCGCCGACCAGGCTCACGTCGTCGCCCAGTTCTGCGGGGACGACGATTCCCTCGCGGTTGGCGGGGACGAGGGCCTCGCGTGCCACGAGCTCGGATGCCCGAGCGATCCAGTCGGGGTGGGTGATGGCCACGCTGCCGCCCACCACGATGCGTTCGGGGTTGAAGACGTTGGCCATGTCGACGCACATGCTTGCAACCGCGGCGGCCGCGGCGTCGAGCGCGCGGATCGCGTGAAGGTCGCCCGCGGCGGCGCATTCGTCTACGTCCTTGCCGGTGAGCGGGCGGCCGCTTCGAAGGCGCTCGGCGAGGGGCGAGGACGTTTGCGAAGAGAACGATAATGCTTGCGAAGAAATCGACGATGTTTGCGACGAAATCGACGATGCTTGCGAAGAGATCGGTGTGGCGGTAACTTCACCGGCTTGAGCGGCGAGGTTGGCAGTAGCCGAGCCCTCGTCGGATTTCGTGGCGGTGCGGGTTTGCACGAAACCTTCAGCAGCACGGAACTCGGCACCCTCAACGGCAAGGAACTCGGCACCCTCAGCCGCGCGGAGCTCAGCCTCGGCACGGCGGGCGATCGACGGGCCGGATGCGATGGCCTCGACGCAGCCTCGGCGGCCGCAGCCGCACCGAGGGCCGCCGCGCTCCACGCAGATGTGGCCGATCTCCCCGGCGACGCCGTCGGCTCCGCGAATCAGGCGGCCGTCAAGCATGACGGCGCCGCCCACGCCCGTGGACACCGTGATGAAAACGAAATTTGCCATGCCGCGCGCGCTGCCGCAACGGTGCTCGCCGAGTGCTGCCGCGTTCGTGTCGCGGTCCACGCGCACCTCGAGGCAGGCCGCCCGCGAGAGGGCCTCGCCCAGCTCGAGCCCGGCGAGGATCGTCCCCGTGTTCGGCGGCGTGAAAAGTTTGCCCGTGCGCGGGTCGACTGGCCCGGTCACGCTCACCCCGATCCTTTCAAGCGCGTGGCAGTCCGCTTGCATTTGTGCTTCGCCGAGGGCGTCGAGGCACGTGTCGACGACGGCGTGGCTCTCCTCCTGAGGCATCGGGCGGCGGCTTCGGGAGAGGATGGCGCCGTCGAGCGTCACGACGGCCGAGCGAATCCACGTGCCTCCAATGTCCAAGGTGCCGATCTGACCGGTGCCCAAAGTGCCGGTGTGCTTGGAGGGCAAAGGTGTGGCGGACGCCGTGCTGATGTGGTTGCCGGCCGAGGCGCCGGCGTGCTTGATATCCGAGGCGTCGGTGACTTGCTCAAAGGCATTGACATAGCGTCTTCGCTTAACCATACTTGAGTATAACATTATAATGAATCAGACGATCCGAATAGGAGCGGTGCGATGGCTCAGGAAACCCTAGAATCTCGGGTGTCCGACGGTGAAACGCATGACGGCTCTTCGGCGGATCGCGTTTCAGGCGTCACTGCGCCTGCTTCTCCCGCGAATTCGGGTCCGGCATCGGGAAATGCTCTCGACACTGTGCCCGGAGCAACCCTCGTCAGAGGGCCTGTTCCCCTCTACCACCAGGTTTATAGCGCCCTGCGTCGCGAAATCGAGGCGGGGCGGTGGACCACCGAAGATCGTCTCCCCACCGAACGGGAGTTCGGAAAGTTCTACGGGTGCAGCCTCGTCACCGTCCGGCGCGCGCTTGACGAACTCGTGCGTGAAGGCCAGATCTATCGCGTTCGGGGCCGCGGCACTTTTGTCAGCGAAAGCCCGGTTGAACGCCAGCTTGCCGAGTTGACCAGCTTCACGGCAGAAATGGCCGTGCGGGGTTTGGAACCGCGCACGATCGTTTTGACTCAAGAAGTCACTGAATCGACGCCGTCTACGGCCGAACGGCTGGGCATCGCGTCGGGGCTTCCGGTCTACTCGATTGAACGCTTGCGAATCGCCGGAGACGAACCACTGCTCCTCGAACACGTCCTCCTTCCAGAACACCTTTTCCCTGGGCTTCTTTCGCTTGACCTGGGAACCTCCTCCCTGTACACACATCTTTCCCAACGATTCGGCGTCGACCTCGTCAGTGGGCATCAAACGATTCAGCCCGCTTTGCCGACCCCGAGGGAAGCCACCCTCCTCAAACAAGAGCGCAGCGAACCCGTGCTCCTCATCAAACTCGTCTCGCGCAGCGCCGATGGGCGCCCGATCGAATACTGTCGCACAGTCGTGAAGGGCAGTCGGGCGAAATACCACATTGACGTTGCCAGGCCGCGAAGCGTGTGAACTGAAACGTCGCCCGTCAGGCGCAATCCCGAAATCCTCATCACGAAGCCGATTGCGCAGCTCCGGAGCCGACGTCGAAGTGCATGATCGACGCCTGACTAGCCCTTCCTCTCTTCAAGCCACATCAGTCAGCTGGAGCCAACATGAGGAAACACAGCAAAGTGGCGATCGCAGTGGCGATGATCGCCGCGTGCGCAATGATGACGGCCAGCCTCACCTCCTGCTCGAAAGGCGGCTCGTCCAATGAGAACACTCTCGTGGTCTGGGATTACTACGGGTCGGCGACGCCCGTCAAGCCTGCCGTTGAGGCTTACAAGAAAAAGCATCCGGGGGTCGAAGTCGACTACCAGGTCTACGATTACGATACCTTCCAGGAGAAGTTGTCGACGGCGATGTCGTCGAACTCGGCGCCCGATCTGGCGACGATCGACATGACGTGGGTTCCGACCTACGCTTCCCAAGACCTGCTCTCTGATCTTTCCAAAATCTCCGGGGAGAAACTCAATGGCAAACCCATTGACGGCCAGTATTCTCAAGGCGCCGTCAAGGCGATGACCTATCGGGGCCATAAAATCGCCTTGGCCTATGATTTCGATGCCTACGCCCTCTATTACAGGCGCGATGTCCTCGAAGCTAAAGGATTGAAGGTTCCCACCACGTGGGACGAGCTCGTCCACGTTTCCAAAGCCATGGCGGAAGATTCCAACGGCGACGGGAAACCGGACAAGTATCAGACCCAGGTGCGACCGGACACTTTTCAGTACTCCCAGTTCCTTTTTCAAAACGGCGGGTCGATCGTCGACGAGACCGGGAAAGAAGCCGCCTTCGCATCCCCCAAGGCAGTCAAAGCCCTGGACTACATGAAGAAATTGCTTGGCAACGGTGGCTTGCTATGGGATGACTCGCAAGGCGACTCGACCGGTATTCCGGGGATTGCGGATGAGCGCATAGGGATGCTCATCAACGGCCCCTACATGATGGGCGTGCTTAAGGACGGCGTCCCGGACCAGGCCGGAAAATGGGCTGTTGCGCAGGCGCCCTACGTTCGAAGACCCGGATCTTACCTCGGCGGGACGGGTTTAGTGGTCCCTACAAATGCCAAGAATCCTAAGAAAGCCTGGAGTCTCGCGCAGTTCATGCTCATGCCCGAGCAACAGGAAATGGTCTATTCTAAGGCTGGAGCGGCTCCCGCCATAAAGGCCGCGCTCCAATCGCCGAAGCTTTCCCGGCCCGACTCTTTCTTTGCCGGTCAAAAGCCATTCGAGGTGTTTGAAAAGGCGATGGAGACGGCGACTCCGTTCCCGTATGTTGCGGGATGGCCGGATATAGACCAGGAGATCACCAAGGCGGTGACCTCCGCCATCCAAGGCAAGAAATCGCCGAAGAAGGCACTCGAAGAAGCAGCGGAGAAGTCCGATGGCGCTCTTCGCGAATGACCCGGGAGGCGGCGCGGCGCAGCGATCACGTGCAGTTACGATCGCGCCGCCGCCTGCGGATGCCGGCGCCGATATGGAAAAGCCACAAGCTGCGGCTCGAGGTCGTTCCTCCATGCGAAGGCGCCAGTGCCGTGCGGGGTATGCATTTGTCGCTCCGGCGCTCGTTCTCACCGCCATTTTCTTCTTCCTCCCGATGGCCTTCTCGTTGTGGTGGAGTTTCACGAAGTACAACGGCGTGACCGAACCGAAGTACGTGGGTTTCAACAATTACGCCGATCTCTTTGCCGACGATCGTTTCCGAACGGCGGTTGGAAACACTGCGATCTTCGCGTTCGTAACGATGACGATCGGTCCGATCTTGGGTCTCGTTTCGGCGCTGTTGCTCAATCGGGCGCGCGCGTGCCAGTCGCTTTTTCGTGCCGCTTTCTTCCTTCCCGTGACGATGTCCCTGGTGGTCGTTTCGACGATGTGGAAGATGCTCTTGAACGACGACGGGCTGATCAACCGCGTCATTGAGTTCTTCGGCGGGGAAGGTCAGAAATGGCTTTCCGACCCGGATACGGCCTTGCTAGCTGTATGCGCTGCGAGCGTATGGCAGGGATTCGGCTTCGAAACGGTCATCTTCCTCGCCGCGCTACAGGGAATTCCTCGTGAGAGATACGAGGCGGCTGCGGTCGACGGTGCGGGGCCGTGGCGAACGTTTCGCGCCGTCACGTTGCCTGCGCTGCGGCCGGCGCTCCTGTTCGTCTACGTCGTCGGGATCATCGGCGCCTTCCAGGTGTACGACCAAATCTACGTCATGACCAGGGGCGGGCCCGTCGATTCGACGATGACCGTGGTCTACTACCTTGTCGAGAAATTTCATCGACTTGACCTTGGGCACGCTTCGGCTGCGGCATACCTCCTGGTCGTCTTCCTGGCCATTGTGTCGGCGATCCAGATGCGGATTGAAAGGAGGGCATCATGACGGACAACGTCGTAATGGAGGGCGCTGGCGGCTCCGAAACGCGAGATTCCATAACGGGAGGCCCGAAGATGCCAGATTCCATGGTGGGAGGCCCGAAGATGCCAGGTTCCATGACGGGCGGCTCTAAGGCGCCAGGTTCCATGGCGGGAGGCCCTAGGTCAGAAGGCTCAGGAAGCAAGCCCGTTGAGAGGAAGCGTGCCTCGTTTCGGGCCAAACGTCTTCGCCTGATGACTAGGCAACGTCTTCGCCCGACGACGAGGCGGCGCACCCTCACCTACGTATGCCTGAGCGTTTTCAGCATGCTCATGACCATTCCGTGGCTGTGGGCTCTCTCCACTTCTTTTAAACGGAGTCAAGACGTTTTCGCCCCGGGCACGGGCATCGTTCCCGATCCGGCCTCAACCAAGGCCTACGAGCGGATCTTCACGGAATCTTCGTTTTCGCGGTATTTCCTCAACTCGGTGATTGTGGCTGTCGCGGTGGTGATTCTCAACGTCGCCTTCGACTCTCTCGCGGCGTACGCTTTCGCCAAGCTTCCATTCCCGGGCAGGTCTTTCCTGTTCGGCATGCTCATGGTGACCATGATGATTCCCATGCAAGTCAACCTCATTCCCCTCTACAGAATGATGGTGTGGATCCACGATTGGGTTCCTTTCCTCGGAATTGACACGCTTTCGGGAATCATCGCGCCGGGAGCCGTTCAGGTATTCGGCATCTTTCTCATGCGGCAATTTTTCGCTTCTATTCCCGACTCCATCCTGGAGGCGGGGCGCCTCGATGGAGCGTCGGAGTTCCAGATTTTTCGCCGCATCGTTCTTCCTCTGGCTGCCCCGGCGATTGCAACGTTGACGATCTTCACTTTCCTCGGGGCGTGGAATGACTTCTTGTGGCCGCTTCTCGTCTCGAATTCCGAATCAACGCGGACGCTTCCCGTTGGTTTGGCGCTCCTTGCCCGAAAGAATACC
>CAUSGP010000057.1:0-10460 GCA_963531075.1 uncultured Actinomycetaceae bacterium
ACCACCCCAACATGCGCGCAACCGCCGGTTGCCGCGGGCGACGTGCTTCCCAATTGGGACCGCTACACCAGGGCATTGGAAGCGACCGATCCCAAAGCACGGCTCGGCCGCTTCGCCCGATCGCTGCACAGGGCAGGCGTCACCACTCACAGCATCGGCGACGGCGGAGCCTATGTTCTTGCCAACAAGGCGGGGGACGTTCCCACCAATCACACTCCCAACCCATTGACCGTCAAAGAGCTGGGCGAGGAGGCCGCGCGCAGCGCGAAGAAGTACGACCTCACGATCGTCGACGCCGACGCCGAAAGCTACGCATCCGACGAAGAACGCGATGCGGCTCGCCAGCTCTTCCAGGAGCAACGCAAAGAACTGGAAAGCGACCCGCAAACCACACCCAGCCCCACGGACGTCATCGGCCCGGAGAACCCCACGCCACCAGACACCGTGGATGGTTCCACCCTGCAGCCGGGACGGCAAGCTTTTTCCGCTATCAACACGCTGCGAGTCGAGTCGATCCTCGAACGCGTTCCCCCGGGGACTCGCGTCGTTGTCATGTCCACGGTCGACATCGACACTTACTCGTACATGCAACTTTTTGTCATGGCCGATGTCTCCGCGAACGGCCGGCTCATACCGGTGGGGTTAGCGGGCAGCGATTCGGTACGCCACGGAGGCCTCATCCAGATGCTTGACGTCGTTCCTACGCTGTTCACCTGGGTCGGCGCCGATCGCAAGGGAATCGCGGGGTCTCCGATTTCAGTGTCGCCGACGGCGACGTCGTGCAAACAGTCAGAATCTTGCTATACGAACCGTGTGGAACAACTTGCGGACCAGTCTCTGCACGCCAATAAAATGCGAACATTCCGGGGAAAATTCGTCCAATACATGACGTGGGCGGCGGTCGGTTACTTCTTTCTTTCCCTATTTTTCCTTGCGCGGCGCTTTTACGCGTCGACCCTGGGCCGACGGCGCCCGTACGCCAAGCTGTGGCGATGGGCCGGCTTGACCCTCTCGGCTCTGCCCATGGCGAGCCTCGTCATCAACTACTTCAAATGGTGGGACGCCTCCAGCGCCTACATCGCTCTATTCGGCGGCAGCTGGGTTGGAGCAGGGCTCATCGCTGCGCTGGTGCTTCCCCTCACCCGATTCCATTCCCTCGCCCCGCTCGTCGCAATCTCCAGTTGCACCGCGGCACTCGTCGCGATCGACGCCGCAACGGGATCCAATCTCATGGCCGACTCCCCCGTCGGGTTCAATCTCCTCACCGCCGCGCGTTTCTACGGCATAGGCAACGAGGCGTACGCCCTGCTGGCCTCCGGAGCAATCATCAGTTTGGCCTTCCTCGGAATGAAGATGCGCAGATGGGGCAACGCAGTTGCCGCGGGCGGCGTTCTCTTCTTCGGCCTCGGTGTGGCTGCGATCGACGCGTTGCCTTCGATGGGCGCCGATTTCGGCGGGGTCCTATCCTTCGTTCCGGCCCTGGGCCTCATGTGCCTTCTCATCGCAAAGTTACGTCTGTCGTGGCGTCGCATTCTGGTGGTTGGGATAGTCACAGTGGGCGCTGCCAGTGCAATTGCCCTGGTCGACTGGATGCGTCCGGCCGAGTCCCGCACTCACCTCGGGCGTTTCGTTCAGTCGATCGCCGACGGCGAACTCTTCGATGTCATCGCTCGCAAGCTCGGGACGAACATTCGACTGCTATCGACATCGACCCACCGTTGGGTGGTATTGGCGGCTCTTCTGCTCTTCTTCCTCTGCCTCATCAACCTCCTGCGTCCTTCGATGGAGTCCGGCCGCGAAAGCCTCGTCCAAGCCGCACAGTTCAGCGAACTGGGCGCACACGGCCAAACTCGCGAACCTAGCCAAATTGGCCGCCCCGGCGAACCTGGCCACCCCGGCGAACCTGCCGAATCTGGCGTATCTAACCGGAGATCACGGCTCAAGCGAATGATCGCTTGGGCCCGTGCATGGGGACGGCTCTGCTGCATCCGTCTCAAAGAATGGACGCGCAAAGGGCGTCTCAGAGCCGAAGAAAGCTGGGGGCTCGAGCCTCTCGAGAACTCTGCGGCGGAAAGCCTGCGACTGGCCCTCACCTCGCTGGGAGCATGCATGGCGCTGGGCTTCGCACTTAATGACTCGGGCATCGTTTTGCCCGGAATGGCGGCAATACTCGTCATACCTGGCATCGTCCTGGCTGCAATAGACCAACGCGAGGACGGGCGGCACACGGAGCCAGCAAATCTAGAGATCGAGGTGTTTTCACAGGCTGAACCGGTCGAGGTCTGACAACGGGAGGATGATACCCATCGTTGCATGGCTCGCCACACCGGCCTCGCGGCGAATGCGCATTCGGTGCATATAAGGGAGCTATGCGCTAGAATCGACACGCCCATCAAACAATGGAAGGTTGACAGAGCGGCCGAATGTGACGGTCTTGAAAACCGTTGTGCGGCGACCCCGCACCAAGGGTTCGAATCCCTTACCTTCCGCGATTCAAAGGAAGTACGCTACCAACGGAGAAGCATGAACTACCAACTGCGAGCAGTCACCATTCGCACCAACAACTCACTTGAAGGCATGAAGCAGATCGGCAATCTGTGGACCGACATTATGAATGGGAAGTTCACGCTGAGTCTGCCTCCCAACGGAACGATAGTCTCCCGCTACTCCAACTACGAAAGCGACGAATCCGGCAATTACGACCTGAGTGTCATGGGAGTGAGGAAAGAGTTCGTCGAACGGCTTGAAGCTTTGGCTCAGAAGGGCCGCTTCCGCGTATACAAAGGGGAGAGCGACGACGGTGACGTCGCAGCCGCGACCGAGCAAGCTTGGCAGCGGGTGTGGAATGACACTCAATCGGGCGAGCTCAAGCGCGCATTCACGGAGGATTACGAGCTGAGCGAGGTGGAGAGCGGAAGCACCACCTGTACCGTCTACATCGCGCTCGCTTAAGCCACCCAAATATCCGCGTCTAGGCTGGAAGCGGATCGTCCGTTCCGGCCCACTTGGCTATCCCGACCCCAGGTCCGGCCTGGCGAGAGCCGCCTGGCGCTTTCGAAACCATTGACGGTGGGTCGAGACTTAGATCCGCACCGCCGGCGAGGGCGCCTCCGCTGGACTTCGACCGAAAACGAGTACGGCGAGCACGCCATGGGAACGATTTACGAGGCTGAAGCGCCTTGCGTTCGAAACGCAACGCGCCAAGCGCTTACAGCCTAACGTGCCAGGGAACCTAGCTCGCCAAAAACTCGGAACCTAGCGGACCCGTCGCTTCTTCTTGCGTTTGATCCAGTACATGACGTACCCAAGCAGGATGAAAAGGATCAGCATAACCACGCAGTAGAGCGCCACAGTGTCCCACCCCATCTTGTATCCATTGAGGAAGAAATAAGGGAACGGACTCTCTTTGCTCTCCGGGATCGGAATCTTGAACACGATTCCCCGGATCAGAGCGTAGAAAAGATAGATGAGGGGAATTACCGTCCACAGCAACGGTTCGATTCGCCGGTAGAGGCCGCGCGGATCGAAGAAAAGCCAGTCAAGGCCGACGAGAATGGGCACGATGAAGTGGACCGCCAAATTGTCATAAGCCATGACTTCTGCAGGATCGGTCTTCGGCAGGAGCAGAATCCCGAAAGTGAAGAACGTCATGAGTATGGCTGTTGTCACCGCGGCTTTAGCGCGGACGTACAGCTTCGAACCGAGGATGCCCTTACGCTTCGTAACGAGCAGAATCACATGCAGAGCAAAGAAAAGCACCACCAGCGAATTCGACAGAATCGTGTAGTACGTGAACAAGTACCATTTGGACGGGTACATCTGCAGATAGAGACCCGACACACCAAAGAGGACTATGAGCAGAGCATTAACTATTTGTATGCCGCGGTACTTCGTCAATGGTCCGGGTCCCTTTCCAGCTCGATTTCCGACTGAACGAGCCTAGCATTTGCTCCCAGCGAACGGGAACCACGCCAGCAGTTTCACCCGTCAAATCAGGCACGGCAAACTTATATCAAGCGCTGCAAGACTTGCGCCGGCGAAGGGGACCTCACGTCAGCTGGCCAATGATCACACGGCCGATTCGATTAGCCATGCTTACCAATCCCAGTAGTCGCTGCCCGCCAAATCCGCTAGTCGCCGCCCATCAACCTCGATCATCCTGCGTCACTGTCAATGGGTAGTCACACCGGTGGATCGATCGGAGAAAAGACGCTATCCTTGAACGTATTGGAGACGTCGCATAGTCCGGTCGAGTGCGCCTTCCTGCTAAGAAGGTAGGGGTTCAAAGCCCCTCGCGGGTTCAAATCCCGCCGTCTCCGCGGTGCCTCAATGGCTTGCCTGGCGCTAGGAGGAAAGTGCCAGGTCATCTCTCAGCGGGAATTCTACGCTCTGTCCACCTACAGGTGTTTTCATTCGCCTTTACCCTGAGAATCTCAATAGTCTTCGACGCATAGCGAGCGTCGACTTCACGGGCAAAAGAGAATCAACATAAATTATTCTTCCAAAATAAATGAGCACTAGTTTACCTCCCTTTTTACCGCCAAAAGACTGCACAACATTAAATACCCAAATAAGCAATTAACGCTCATTCTAACGATTCCGGTCCATTTGGCGGAAGTTTGGGGAAAATATGTTCTTCTAGAAACCTTTCGACTCTAGTGTCTTCAATGATCTCGGCTTGCGTAGTTAAAGGATTCGGACGCGCTGGCGGCCCCTGGATCCGATCCGGCACCTGGCCGAGTTCCGCTTTCAGCTGGCTTACCTCGCCGATCGACCACATATTCGCGAGCGGCCGGGCGAGGATGTTCAAGGTCGAGGTCATCGAACTCAGACGCTCCGACCGCAAAGCCCTCGCCGCGCCGGTCGAGTTGGGATAGGAATCAAACTGGAACAGTCATTGATCTCGAAACAGCCATCAGCTTGGGGTGACCATTGGGCCGAGAGTCATCGAGCTGAGCAAGTTATTGATCTGAGCGAGTTACCGATCTCGAATAGTAGTCGCCCCCAGATAGTCATTGGAATTTCAATCATATCGCGGCATTCGCATGACTCGATTTCCGATAGAATGAAGCCATGCGTGTGAACATCGGCATAGACGTCGGCGGCACGAAGATTGCCGCAGGGGCTGTTGACAACAACGGCGAAATCCTGGCTCTCGTGAGAAAACCCACGCCAGCCTCAAGCTCCGATGCGGTGGCCAACACCATCAGCGAATGCGTGAAAGAACTGGCAGGCTCCTACGACGTCGAATCCATCGGCATCGGCGCCGCAGGATTCGTCGATCGTGAACGCACCACGGTCGTTTTCGCTCCAAATCTGGCGTGGCGCAACGAACCATTGGCGGAGAAGGTGTCGCGAACCACCGGTTACCACGTCGTCGTCGAGAACGACGCGAATGCAGCCGCCTGGGGTGAATTCAAGTTCGGCGCAGCGCGCGAGCATTCCTCGGCCGTGGTGGTCACCGTGGGAACGGGTATTGGCGGCGGGATAATCGTCGACGGCAATCTTTTACGCGGCGCCGGCGGATTTGCCGGAGAAATCGGACATATCGTGGTCAATCCGGGCGGCCAACGCTGCGGTTGCGGCGTTTTGGGATGTTGGGAGGCACAGGCTTCCGGCAGCGCATTGGTACGCATCGCACGGCAACTGGCTAAAGATTCGCCCGTATACGGTGCTCGCATGCTCAAGCTGGCTGGAGACAGGGAGATTACGGGAATGGACGTTACCCGCGCAGCACAGGCTGATGACCCCGCGGCATTGGAGTGTTTTGGCGAGATTGCCGAATGGATCGGCATTGGAATGGCCACATTGAGCGCGGCCATCGATCCCGAAGTATTCGTATTGGCTGGCGGCGTCTCCGAATCGGGTGACCTGCTGGCCATTCCGGCGCGCACATCCTTCGAAAAGTCTTTAACCGCCAAGGAGTTCCGCCCAGCCCCTGCCGTCAAGCTAGCGACACTTGGAAACAACGCCGGCATCATCGGTGCCGCAGATCTAGCGAGGCGCTAAATGGCAGACATCCTCACGCGGATGGCAGACGGAACGCTCAAACAGCGCAATCCTTTCACGGGGACTGTCGCGTGGACTGTGCCCGGTCGCGGCAACCGTCCTCTTCCCAGCTCCACTCCCGATTCGGGGCCGATAACCGACCTTGGATACACGTGCACTTTCTGTGAGTCTCGCCAGAAAAATCGCGCATTCTTTCCAGCGGCGAAATCCTTCGGGGGCTTCCCGTCGACGATCTGGCCGACCCGTGGGAGTTTCGCAGGGTTCCCAATCTCTTCGAAATTGTCTCTTACGCTTACTGGGAGAAAAACTACGACTATCAGATGCCACGGCCCGCCCGCGAACGGATGGAACGGTACATGGCCGATCCCGCCGGGCGGGCGCACATCCAAGCGGTTCTTCGTGGATCAGGCATGGACGAAAACTCTTTGGGAGAGCGCGTTCCCGCATTTTTCGGGGGCGGACACGATCTCATTCTAGGACGACGCCACTACATCGACGGCGCAACCGATAGGTCGCAACTGGCTTGGGCGGGGTCCCTCACTCCTGAGGAACATTCGCACTTCTGGGCGTTGACAATCGACGCGATGCACGACCTCTATCAGCAAAATCGCTACGTCTCATACGTGCAGGTCTTTCAAAACTGGCTCAAGCCCGCCGGCGCTTCCTTTGATCACCTGCACAAACAGCTCGTCTCGATCGACGAGCGTTCAGTCAATCAGACGGTGGAAATCGAGCGCGTTCGCGCCAACCCCAATCTTTACAACGAATCAGGGGTGGACTATGCGGCCAAGCACAATCTCGTCATCGCGGAGAACGACGGCGCCATCGCGATCGTCGGCTTCGGCCACCGCTACCCCACCCTCGAAGTGTGGAGCCGGTCGTCGGCCATCCAACCTTGGGAACACACTCCCGGGGAGACACGCGACATGTCCGACCTCGTCCACGCCATGCACGCCGCAACCGGCGGAGGAATACCGACAAACGAAGAATGGTATTGCGCCCCCATCGACACCGACGTCGCGATGCCTTGGCGCATCCTTCTCAAATGGCGGGTGTCCACGCTCGCGGGATTCGAAGGCGGCACGAAGATCTATGTCAATACCGTCGATCCCTGGACGCTCAGAGACAAAGTGGTTCCACGCCTCCTTGATCTGCGCGCAGAAGGCAAACTCGCTTCGGGCATCAGCATCGCCACCGAATGCTCATGCCGTGCCAACTCACTCAAATACAACCCTTACTTAAGATACCGCTAGACCCCTCGCTCATTGTCGAACCCGCCGTCGGCGCCAAATTGATCATCGGGGTCAAACCCGCCATACCTGTCAAACTCGACGCCGGAGCTAAACCCGCTGTACCTATCGAACCCGACACTCGGGCTGTACTCGCTGTACCTCTCGCGCCCAGCGCCGCCATCGAACCCACCGAGGGGGCTTAATCCGCTGCCGCTGTCAAAGCTGCCAATACCACCGTCAAAACCGCTAGCGCTGTCGAATCCGCTGCCGCTGTCAAAGCTGCCGACACCACTGTCGAATCCACCACCGTTATCAAAGCTGCCAACACCGTTCAGCCCAACACCGGCATTCAAACCGCTATCTCGGCTAAATCCACCATCAGGTTTGAACCTGCTGTCGCTGTCAAACTCAGCATCGGGTCCGAACTCTCTATACTCTCTATCTCTGCTGAAGCTTTCACGACCATTAAAACCACCGTTGCCAAAACCTCCAACGGGACTAAACTCGCTACCGCGATCAAAGCCGCCACCACTCAGCCCAACGCCGGCACTCAACCCGACGCCTCTTCCTAGCTCGCCGTCGAGATCGAACCTGCTGTCTTTGCCGAAAAGGGCCGGTGGAATGTAGTCCACTAACTCTTTCATGAGATCGACGCACCACCTGGTGTCTTCGGGATCATACCGCTTGAAGAAGAGAAAGACGCCGTCGCCGTCGAAAGCTAAGCGTTCCCCGCGCATCCGATTCATGAGGAACTCCTGCATAGGCCTGGTCAGAAGTGCGCGGCTGACCCGCCCGTCGTCCGTTTTGACGTCGAACTCCTTGTTAAACGCCTGCCATTCGGTGTTGACGTCGTTATTGGCCAAACCGAACACCCCTTCCGGCTTGATGTGAATGCGAGGCAGCGGCCCGGGCAACGGATAACGCAGAAAAGCCCGGACACGTGATTGGGTCCCACCATTGACGTATACCGTCCAAAAGAGCTCGTAATAGAGCACGTTGCCAACACTCGTTGGGATGTAGATGATATCGCGGGCAAGACCGGTCCGGCTGAGCTTGAACAATCGCGCTGTCCGCTTACCCAACTCCTTGTCATTTTCCATGAAACCGAACCCGCGGTTTTCCGCCCATTGTCGCCGCTCACTGTGCTTTCCCTTCTCGTACATCGCTGCGACGACGGCAATCATGATGCAGACGACGATCACCGCGAGAACGAGGGGGCCGGAAGCGCTACCAGATCCAACTGAGGCATTCAAAACATATCTCCCTACTATTCGCATCCAGGGGCGAACTCACCCTGAGCCTAGCATAGCCAAGAGAAAACTCGCATTATACGTCTCGAATGCGAAATAGACGACGCTTCTGTGTTGCCGGCGGCGTCGTTCGCGGCAATGCTCGCAAACATCTCATCATTCTCCTAACCACCGACCATCTGCCCGGTCAGCTGTCTCCGCTTGTCGCTCCAACTAATTGACCGGACGGCGAGCTATCCACAGACACCCCCACATTGACCGTTTCTCCGAATTGATTGAATGTCTGACTAACCGCGATCCGACGAATCTGACTGACCGCGATCCGATAAAAACGTCAGCGCGCCGACGCCCCGCTGAAGAAAAACCTCGGGACCACGGCAAGCCATTCGTTCATAAGGCCCGCGTACGCGACGGAATTCTCCGGGTTATAGTCGCCAAGAGCAATAAAAGCCTCATTTCCCGAGAACTCGACATGCAGCCCGCGCATCCGAGCCATGAGGAACTCCTGCATCGGCCCGGTCAACAACGCATGAGCAGCCTGCTCATCCTCCGCCTTCACGTCGAACTCCTTGTTAAACGCCTGCCACTCCATATTGATGTCGTTGTTGGCCAAGCCGAAGAGCTCCTCTGGCTTGATGGATATACGGGGCAACTGTCCGGGCAAGGCGTAACGCAGAAACGGGGCTATCATCGTTTTCTCGTCGTCGCCGCTCTTCTCGATCCACCTGGCTTCGTAGTAGAACGCTTCACCGAAAGACGCGGGAATGACAACGACGTCGTGGGCGGAGTGTCCCCTTCCCTGGAGCCCGAAGGCGCGGCGTGTGGCCTACCCCAATTCCCTGTCTGTCCCGATGTAACGGAATCCGTGAGACTCCGCCCACTTTTGGCGCTGCTTCTGCTGATAAGTGGAGAGCCAGCGTCCAAGGCGTGCAAGGCCGAAAAAGCAGCCGCCTCCTATGACGACGTACCACAAAATCCACGACTTCGACTCCAAAGAGCCGCAGGCGACTGCGCTCACAGCAACGCCTGCAAGTACGCTCAAGTTCATGATTTTCGCAACTTTCGACTCTCTGGCGGTATGCCCGCGTGGACACTCGTCCGTTTAAAGGCGCTTCAAGCCAACGGATTCAGCGTATAGATCGAAGGCAACACCGTGCACCTACCTCCGCCCGAAAAGGAACTCGGGGACCCTTGAAAACCATTCGTCCATGAGCTTTGCGTACACGACGGAATCCTCCGATTTGTACCTGGAGAGGCGAAGAAAGGCTCCCGTGCCCGCGATCTCCATGTGCACTTTTCTCATCTGATCCATCAGAAACTCTTGCATCGACCCGGTCAACAAGGCATGGGCAACCTGCTCATCCTCGGACTCTACTTCAAACGCCTTGTTGAACGCCTGCCACTCGGTGCTGATGTCGTCGTTCGCAAAGCCGAGCATGCTCTCCGGTTTGATACGCATGCGCGGCAACGGCCCGGGCAAAGAGTAACGCAAGAACGTACGCTTTTTCTCTTCCTTGTTCTCGCCGTGCCTTTCAACCCATGTGACTTCGTAATAGAGCGCGGTTCCAGCCGCCGAGGTGATCACGACGACGTCGCGGGCAACGTGCCTCCTCCCGGCAAGTCTGAAGACGCTACGGGTTGCTTTTCCCAGGTCCACATCCTCTTTAATGTACCGGAATCCGTGGGATTCAGCCCACTTTTGACGCCGCATCCGCCGCATAAGTCCAAGCCATGCTCCCCCGAGCATGATTACGACGACGAAGGCTCCCACTAGGATTTTGTCCCCGATCGAAGAGCCAAATGACGTCGATGCGTTTCTGGCAACATCACTCGCGGCAATGCTCGCAAACATATTGAAATTCATCATTCTCCTAACCGCTGACCGTTTACCTGGTCAGCTGTATCCACTTGCCACTCCAACTAATTGACCGGACGGCGAGCTATCCACAGACACCCCCACATTGACCGT
>CAUSGP010000058.1:0-10428 GCA_963531075.1 uncultured Actinomycetaceae bacterium
CCGTCTCTACTAAAAATACAAAAATTAGCCAGGCATGGTGGTGCATGCTTGTAATTCCAGCTACTCAGGAGGCTGAGGCAGGAGAATCGCTTGAGCACGTTGGTGATCGCCTCAAGGAGGATCCATTGGAGCGTCGACAGAGCCGTCGGGTTGAGGTTTGCGATTTCTCCTCGATCGATGTCGATATGAGCATCGATCCCGCGGTAGGAAAGCAACTTTGGCATCGCCTCAAGCTGGCCGGAAAAGTCCACGGAGTTGAGGCCTTCGACGGCTTCTCTCAGATGGATGACCGATGTGCGAGCAAGACGCTGAATATCCCGGGTTTCTTCCGATAGCCCCATATCGACGCGAGCCAAACTGCGAGCTAGCTTTTGAAGCCGGATATTGATGACCGTCAAGTCGTGGCCTATGAGATCGTGAAGATTCGCGGCCACCTGTGTTTCGAAGTCCGAACGCAGACGGCGTTCTCGCAAAACGCGGCTTTCCTCGGCGATCTTGAAGTCGCTTTTGAGCCTCCTGTGGGATTGGCGGGACATTCGCAGCCGGATGAAGAGGAATCCGACGATCGTCACCACCGTGGGATCGTAATCGGTTGTGAAGGAGCTCGAGCCAGATCCAATCGCCTGAATGTAGGTCAGAACCCCGACTGTCGCCAATTCTGCTCCCACTGCGAACTCCAACGTGTGCGCTCCCGTTGCGGCAAGACCGCAGCATAGAAGTCCGATCGGCAAAGCCGAGTGGTCGATTGCCGGTATGCCGAGAAGACAGAGCGCGATGAGGACGAAAGAGATCGCAGTGGTTGAAAGTGCCGTAGTGTGATTGTGCCTTTGACGGAAGATTTTCAGGTAGACCAGCCACCCCGCGGCGAGCACAACCGTGCAATGGGCGAGTGCCTTGTACACGCTGTCGTCGATAGCCATAGTTCCTTTCTGCTGCGAGCGCTGGGGCTTCTTACTTTAAGGGCCGCCAGAGCCTCTTACTTTAAGGGCCGCCAGAGCCTCTTTGCCGCGGGTCGGCTTGTCATGGGCGATGTCCCATCCGACAGAGTTGAAGGCGATCCCGTACGAGCGCCTCTCTATCGGGGTGGTGCCTCTTTACTTTACGAGGGCTGATGTCATTGCCGCCGGAGGCAATGCCGTTGTCATCTCAGTGTTGGCGAGGATCCCAACGGAAGGTCGTGATTGCCAGAACCGCCGAGACGGCGCACCAGACGCCGATGACCAGGAGTCCCTTGTCGCTGATGAAATGGATGCCCCGGGGGATTGCCAGCTCGCCGTTGGCAATGTGGGCGTGGGCCACATCGACGTTGAACCATGCCGAACGCAAAGCATCGGTGAGGTGGACGAGTGGAAACCACTCCGCAAAGGATCGCAAAGCCTCAGGTATCGACCAAATGGGTTGGAAGACGCCGGAAAGGAACATGAGCACAAGAGCGGGAGGAAGCAGGAGGATCTGCGTCGATTCGGCGCTTGGGATAAACGATGCGTAGGCGGCGCCTATGAGCGAAAGAACCGCGGTGATCATCGCGATAATGAGCACCGCCATCACCAGGTTTTTCGGCGCCGGGAGATCGAAGGCCACAGTGCCGACGGCGATGAGGATTGCCGTGCATCCGATGGCGATGATCGACGCGGTGATGATGTAGCCGAGGATGACGGCAGCGTCGGACGTGCTTCGTAGGCGCAGACGCTTGAGCAGGGACGTTGCCCGTTGGGCTGCCATATCGCCAGCGATGCGAACGAAGGTCCCCATGAGCAGCGTATAGCAGCACAGTCCGACGATAGTCCAAGCTCCCATCGTCACGTCAATGCCGTTACGGGTTGGGATATTCTGCTGGCTGTTGGATCCGCTGGCAAAGAGCACAGTCATGATGATCGGGAAGGCGAGAGTAAAAAAGAGGTTGCGCGGGTTTCTGCCGAATGCTGTCAGTTGCAATGCCACCTGAGCGTATAGGCTGCGGAAGAAGTCCCGTAATTTGATCTTCATGACTTATCGGCCTTCCTCACGATATTTGCGTATGCTTTCTCCAAGGAGTGATCGGAAATGGCGAAGTCGAGGATTTCGCCGCGGTATTCGGGGGAGGCCAGAAGGTGGTGCACTCTCGCGAGGTCCGGGAGCCCCTCGAATCTGATGGTCGCTTTTTCCGCAGTTGCTCGCCCACCAGCCGCTTTGGCGTTTCGGGTTCCATGCGAGCTGTGTTGCTCATACCAGGCTAAGGCTTGGCGCGCGACGTCGTCGTGTGAAAACTCGATCCACGCGGTTCGCCCACCGCCGTACTTCTTGGCGATTTGCGCGGGAGTGCCCCATGCGTTGATGCGACCGTCAATCAGAATCGAAACGGTTTCGCATAGTTCTGCGACTTCGTCAAGGTAATGCGATGTCAGAAGAATGGTCGTTCCCGCGTTGGCCAGGTTCTTTATGAGATCCCAGACTTCCCTCCGCGCCAACGGATCGAGCCCCGTGGTGGGTTCGTCCAGGACCAAAAGCGGGGGGGCACCCATCATCGCCAAGAAAAGATCGAGTTTTCGCCTTTCGCCTCCGGAGAGCTCGTGGATTGCGCGGTTGGCGAGCTTTTCCAGATCGAAAATTTTGTTTCTTTGCCGATCAAGGCTTCCTTCGTGTTGTAGATTCAAGCCTTTTGTTGTTTGCGCCTCGGGAATCGTTTGTGCGCAGCTGTTTGTTGTCTTTCGCCTACCTGCGATATTTGCCGCACCGGCGCCGGGCAAATATCGGCGCCAGCATGCAATAGCGTCCTTGACTTTGAGTCCCGTGGGAAAGGCGGCTTCTTGCATGACCACGCCCAGGTGCGACCTGACGACGGCTGCATTGCGGGCAGGGTCGACGCCGAACACCTTCATTCGCCCGCCATCCGGGCGTGAAGAACCCACGCACAGATCCACGAACGTACTTTTTCCTGCCCCGTTGGGGCCGAGGATGCCATGGACCGTTCCGCCGCGGACGGTCAAGTCGATGCCTCCCAGCACGTGAACGGAGCCGAAGGATTTGCGAATGTCGCAGGCCTTAATGCAGGGCTGCAGCGAAGCGTCAATATTGGATCGCGATGAGGTCTCGATATGCGATTTCACGTTTGTTTTCCTCCTCCTGCTCATGCGAAAGGCCACCAGTGGTTGATGTGGGCATTGACGAGCAAGAATCCGATGAGCATCGCAAGGCGAAAGAGCCAGCGACCGATGGATTGTTCTTTCATGGTCCCTCCCAGGGATCGATAGTTCCGATGCCGGCGGTCTTCCGGCCATTCCAGGATCGCCGTCGTGGACATAGGCCGGTAGTGCCGAGGAGTCATGAAATCGGCATGACTTGAGTCATGCGGAAGGCCTGGAAGGACGCGGACAGCGGAGAAATGAGGCTGGGGGAGCGGGAAAGAATGTGAGGGGCATCGGAAGTGCCGAAAGATGGAAACGCCGGAAGTGCCGAAAAGCGGAGTGTCGGAGAAGCGGCTAACGCAGAGTGCACGACGCGTTTCACATCGTCGCCGAAGATGGGGCGCGTATCACATTTTGCTATGAGGCCTCGGGATAAACCGGTACTGAAGGTTCACGCGAAATCACATGAAGGGAGCCAGTTGGAGCGAGTGACGGGAATCGAACCCGCGTAGCCTGCTTGGAAGGCAGGGGCTCTACCATTGAGCTACACTCGCGTGCCTCATGAGGATAGCAGGTTGGATGGATCGGTGCACGCTGTGGAGCACATTCGGAAATGTGGTGTGCGTCGTGTGACGCAGACCGTATTCCTTCGCAATAGTCCACGAGGGCGGGGGAATTCACAAAAACGGGCCGTATCCACGAAAACGGAACGTATCGGTGAAGACTGGGTGGATTCACGAAAATGGGCCGTATCCACGAAGACGGAACGTATCGGTGAAGACAGGGTGAATCCACGAAGACGGAACGTATCCGAAGGTATGTGCTTCCGGTGGTTTATCGCATGCATCAGAGCCCTCGTTGCATTATGATGGGCAGGTCCGATAGGACGCCGGGGTATGGCGCAGTTGGTAGCGCGCCCGCTTTGGGAGCGGGAGGCCGTGGGTTCAAGTCCCGCTACCCCGACGGAAGCTTGAGCCTGCTATCGGTGTCAGGACGTATGCCGTTCGTTCACCAGATCGTTGTCTTGCCACGTTCACTCATTAAGCTGTCGTACTTGCGCGTCAGGGGCAGACGCGTCACGACAACATTGCATGCGTAAGACATTCTTCAGAAGCGGTTTCGTTAAGGAAGCGCATTATCGATAAGCATGGCCTGCGTCGGACGGATCGCTACTGGACGCCGTCGCCCGTGGGCTACTCCGATCGGATTTCGAAACCGTTCAAACGACGCCGTTCCTGTGGGACGGGTTCCGATGGGAGCGGAACGAATCCCTGGCGACGTGTGACGACGCACAGGACTTTCCGTGGACCGGTATTGCCGTTCACAGCTTATAGAAGCGGTGGCGATTTTTGTGGATGACTTTTCTGGAACATCCGCCATGGCAGCGATAATAGTGAAAAAGTATCGAACAAAAAATGTGATCGCATCTATCGGTGCACGTTCTGCTGGCAACTCTTGTCGGGATGGAGTATGCCAGCGGGAGGAAGGCTGCAAGAGCTCAAGGAACCTTATAGTCGGAGTGAGCTGTTGTTGGACAGGCCATCCCTGGATGCCGTTGACCGCTGCCCGAAGCGCGTCGACGGTTGCTCAAAGAACGTCGAGTGAATTTATTACCAGAAATGGAAGCATTGGACAGTTGGGGCGCGAAGTCGGGGCATGCCGCGATCGTGGGAAGGCCAAAAATGTTGTCCATGCCGTGAAACCGGCGATGGCTCGCCCCCGTCAGCCACTCAATTATCTAGGTTCCTATGCGATTCGACTCTTTCTCGGATAGTTCTTTCAACAAGCGGAGAAATCCTCACTTCAGCAGAAGATGCAGTGATAGGAGTGAGAAGATATGGGACACAATACGCATGTCGCGCGGCTAGCGCACCTTGCGTCACTCATAGTGATTCCGCTACCTTTGCCGCTCTTTCAGGGAGACCTGAGGCCTTGAATAGATCAATGAGCTCGCTGGCGACGTCAACCTTCTCTTTGCGTTTTCCCGCAGCTGTGAAACCCTCGAAAGCCGATTCGAGAGCCCAGATTGCCTCCTCCGTTCTTCCCAGAAGGACGGTGACTTTTCCGGCTAGCCAAAAAGCATGTGCAGCTTCGGAGAAAAAGGCGTGTTTGCCAAACGCTTTGCCAGCCGTTAAGGCTTGGACTGCCGCCTCATCTAGGGCCCCTTGCTCCATGAGAGCTAGCGCCAATGTGTGGCGAAGCGATGCGCATGCGAAAAGAGAGTGAGAGGCGTGCTCTTTTTTCTCGGTTTCGTTCAGAAGCTCGCGAGAGGCCGCGATCAATGTGTCAAGCTCTCCGGCACGGGTGGCTGCATGCACCCACGCAGAGAGTATCGTCGAGATGACGTTTAACTCTACATTGCCTGCTCTGAGCAAGGGAACGGCTTTCGCGAAAAGTTCGTGAGAGATATCCTCGCCGATGGAGGCCAGGCACTGCCCGGCTTCCGCATAAGCGAGGCCCGCATCGCCCAGTGACCCTGATTGCTCGTAGTCGGTTGCGAGATCATTGAAAAGCTCGGCTGCTTTGAGGTAGTCGCGCTCCGCAAGGGCCAACTCGGCCTTAGCGCGCACATTGGTCGTCGTCTCGTTCGCTGCCGAGATGCTCGTTTCACTTGCCGTCGGGATGCTCGTTTCACTTGCTGCCGAGATGTTTGACTGCACACCGTCGAGATCATGCCCGGCCAACGCAGTACGTGCGCAGGTGTCGAGGTCGAGGACCGGTCCCGCGGCAGCCGTCAAAGCCGCATCGACTTGATCAGCATAGAAATCGTTGCCGTTGCGCTCATCGAATTGAGCTGCAAGGCCCCGGCATTCCTTCAGCGCATATGACTGGAGTTCTTGGGCTTCTTGGGAGCCTTCTTCAACATTGAGATGCGCCGAGACTCCCCTGAGGAGGCCTAAAAGAAAACGCAGCCTAACCAGAGGAGGCTGATCATGGTTGGCGTCGCGGAGATCGGAAAGGAGCAACCCTCGCAGCGCTCTGTCAAAGTTACCGCTTCTGGCGAGAAGTTCGAATACGCGGCCTTTGCTGACGAAACCTGTAATGCCTTCGTCACCCGCCAAGGCGAGAGCTTTCCTATGCGCCTTGAGAGCCAGCTCGACATCGCCCATCATGTATGCGCTGAGGGCCATCGCATGATTAGTCTGTTCGGGCTCTTGATTGCATTCCCACTGTTGGGTTTGCGCCAGATCCACTGCGTTTTCCCAAGCGCCGACGTCGGTAAGGAAGTTCACTTGCTGGCCAACCAGGCAGGCTCTGCAATCGTCGCCTTTCGACGGTTCGGCCGCGAGCCATCGAGCCCTCAACTCCTCGATGTCGGATGCGCCGCTGAGCCATGCCCATCTGAAACGCGCCATGGCAACGGGACCTTCGCCTCGTCCAGCCAAACGATACCGCCTCTCCATATCTTCGAGGAGAGCCTCAACCTGGGCGCGAGTGATATTCGGGTATTCGACTATGTCGCCGGCCACCCATTTGAACTCCCAGTAGAGATTGTGTTCGTCCACCTCGTCGAACAGTTCCGGCCGAGAATCGTATACGCGCAAAGCTTTCGCGAAGGCAACGAAGGTGCTCGGTCCATCGTCGGTGAAGGCGTACGCTTCGACTAAGTCGAGAAGCGCTGCCGGGAGAAGCTGCTCTGCCAAGGCGCCCTCGTCCTCAACCTTTCGAACGACCGCCTCCGCGGCGGCAACCCGCGCGCTCCCGTAAGGCATGTTTCGAATGCGCTGAAGCTCATGGGCGAGATTGCCAGACGACGTCATGAATCGCTCTCTTCTTGTGAGATGTGCTTGCCGGGCATGTGCTTGCCGGGTACGTGCCCGTTGGGCAGGGCAGCGTCGAGAAGGGAACTCAGACAATCGCCCAGCGAACGCGCATCGCGGGGATTCAATCCTTCGCCGGCCAACATGAGAGCGGAAAGATAGAGCGATTTCAGGCCCGCGTCGAAGACGAGGGAGTCGGCCGCCTCCATAAGTTGACGTACGATTGGCGAATTGTCGTTGAGAACGAGGGTTCGCGTCCTTTCGGGCCCGGCTGAATCGAGTGAGTCCAGCATGCCGCCCCACAGCCCCGGGGATTCTTCTCTCTCTATTCGCAGTGCCCTGCGCCTCTCGCTTCGAGCGTCGCGCAGTATCATCGCCGGCACCGCTTCGGGTGCGAATCGACGTAAGATGACCGAGCAATCCTCTTCGGCCAGTACGTCCTGCCCGCGTTGAAGGGCAGGGGCTAATTGCCAGGCTCGATCAGCGTCGGGGAGCGCGAGCACTTGCACCACATCGTCGTTCGTCAGCTCGCGCACCTTCCAGCCTTGCTTGCCGAGCTTGGCGACGATTTCGGCGTCGTAGACGTATCCCGCATTGACCACCGTCAGTCCCTGCGAACGAGCCACCGTTGCCACGCGCCTGTAGGCTTCGAGCGTCACCGTATAAACTAGTTCGCCATTTTCTCGTGCTTCCTCTAGCGTCTGCGGCCCGTCAGTGGTCTCATAGAGCAAAACCTTGCTCACTAGCTCGAGGATTTCAGGATCGGTCAGAGCCACCGCCCGAAGTGCGAGATGGTGGATGGAAAGAAACTGAGCTGCCTGTTCACTCCCGTCAGAAAGCGAATCGACCAGCCACTGCTTCAATCTTGCGCCGAGAGCTTCGCGGACTTCCCACAAAAGTTCGTCTTCGTGCAGCTGCTCGCGCGATGCCGTGGGAGACAGTGAATCGACGTTGATGACGGCCCGGACGAAGAAGGCCCAGTCCGGGAGTATTCGGTCGACTCGCGAGCCGAGCAGCATGCGCTTGATATAGACGCGATGTTGGCCAGAACCCGGAGAGACTGCCTGGGGCAAGATGAAAGCCACGCCGGTCAAACCGACGATCGGAAGTTCGAAATCGACATGGCCGAGGGGATGCCATCCGAAGGTCTCCTCGCAGTAGGAATCCAGAGCTTTGCGACGAGCGGCAGCGGAATCGTAGACGCGACGCCATGGAAGGTCGGGGGAGGTGATCGTGTGCCATCTTTCCTCTCCGTCGAAGGGGTCCTCGATCGCGATGTCGTAGGGGAGGAGCGAGGCGTACTCGGTTGCCAACTGCAACACTGTTGCGTGATCGAGCCAATGCTCGCAGCCCGCCCGCGCCGTGAGAGTCACAGTGGTTCCCACCTCGCGATCCGAATCCGAATCTTCTTCGATCTCGAATGTCCCGTCGGCGTAGCCCACCCAATGGATGGCGGTTGTGCGTCCGTCTGTCACGTCCGGCTTTCCTGACCTCGACCAGACGTCTACTCGGTCCGCGACCATGAAGGCTGCGAGCAGTCCGATCCCGAACTGCCCGATGAACTCGGTGCGCTTTATGTCCACGTCGCGTTTCGACGATCGGCCGATCGTCGCGAGCAGTTCGTGAGCCTCGTCCCAAGTCAGGCCTATGCCTGAATCGGAAACCTCCAATGTCGAGGTGCCTTCGGAATCGACCTTCGCGCGCATGCGCATGCGCTGGGGAGCGAGCGGCTCTATTTCGGCTCGTGCCGTCATGGCGTCGACGCCGTTTTGCACGAGTTCGCGAATGTATACTTGCGGTCCCGAATAGAGATGTCTGGACAGAAGGTCAACCATTCCCGCCAGGTCGACCTGGAATCGGTCAGGCATCCTCTTCTTGTGCCCGGTCTTTATTGTCTCGCTTGGGCGAATGCTCTGCGGATGCGGATTGTGCAGGCGTGGGCTCCGCCTGCGGAAGAATACCGGTCTGGTGCGGCGCTCTGGGCTGGACAAGCGAGTCGGGAGCTGTTTGATCGCCGTGAACTACGGTAGCCGAGTTCACCGAGCCGGGGTCGAGATTGTATCGAGCCTCAACCTCCGCTTCCGCGACTGCCTGAGCTTCCGCCACCGCAAGCTCCTGAGCTTCGATTTGTGCCTGGTAGGCGGCCCATTCGTCGGGGAAGGACTCGTTGAGGTATTCGAAGAATTGCATGCTGGTGGTGATCGCGCACGCTAGGTGCTGGGTGATCTGCAAGTCGCTCACGCCGTGTTCGTAATCTACGGAATGTTCAGAGAGAATGACTACTTCGTTGACGTCATTGGCCACCGCGTAGGTTTTTGGCCAAATTGTTTGCGTATTCCATTCGTTGCAGGCCTGGATAGCCTCCCCAAGCATATCGGTTGGCAAAAAGGCATACCAACGGCCCAGGATACGCAGATACTCGTTGAACTGCCCGCCGATGAAGAAGAAGAATCCTCCGTGTTCCAAGCCGACTGCCAAATCGTCGTTCGAGTCGAATGTGTAGCTAATTCCCTCGCGTTCTAGGGCAGCGATGATGCGTTCCTGGGAAAGTGGTGCTAATGAGCCGGTAGGTGGCGCTGCGCCGTCGTTTTCGAAAAAGCCCATGGTTGTCTCCTCAACACTACGGGACGGTGATGGTCAGACCCGCCCCAAACTTGCAATCCACTCGATATAGTACGTGCCGTAGCCCTTCCGTGGCGAGCGTTGGAACTTTCAATAGCGACGACGATTGCTGGGCGTGGGCCGTCGCAGCGCTCCACCCGAATCGCACAGGCTTCTTTGAACCGATGCATTGCTTCTCCGTCTCGATGGCGTAGTATTAGCGGGTATGCGTGTACGCGGCGCGGCAGGTTGCGGACGGGACGGACGACGTCGGCGCCGTGACCTCCGTGGGCGTGCAGTCCACAATTAAGTGGGGTCGGCGTCGTGCGTCGGCCCCAAGAATCACCGGGCGGCCGCGGCTGCCCCCTACGCTTGGAGAATTAGTGAAGAGCTCCGTCGAGAATCTCGATCCCACCAAGGTCAAGCTGACCGTTGAGGTGCCGTTCGAGGAGTTCAAGCCTGCTATCGATGCCGCCGCCAAAGAAATCGGCAAGCAGGTCAATATCCCCGGCTTCCGTCGCGGCCATGTCCCCGCTCGCGTCATCGAAGCTCAGTTTGGCCGCGGCGTCATCATCGCCGAAGCGGTCAATACTTCGCTTGACCGTTACTATGGCGCAGCAATTGAAGAGAATTCGCTTCGCCCTATGTCCCGGCCCGAGGTCGACGTCACGGCCGTGCCCGCCGAGAAAGGCTCGACCGACGACCTCGTTTTCGTCGTCACCGTTGAGGTCCGCCCGGAGATCGTCATTCCCGAGCCGTCGTCCTTTAAGATCACCGTGGACGCGGTCGAGGTCACCGAGGAAGATATCGAGGACCGTCTCACCGCACTTCGGGAACGTTTCGGCACCCTCAAAGAGGTGGAACGCCCCGCCAAAGAGCCGGATTACGTCACAATCGACATGGTCGCGAAGATCGACGGCGAGGATGTCGACTCGGTTTCTGGCGTTTCGTACAAGATCGGC
>CAUSGP010000059.1:0-10423 GCA_963531075.1 uncultured Actinomycetaceae bacterium
GCGAATGGGATCATCCCTATTCACGTGAGCTCGCCGTCTACCCCGGGGCGGTGTCGGCCAGGGAGCAGGGGGAGGATGCCCGGAGCGTGCGCAGGCTCGTGGAGACGAAGTACTGGCCGCCGGTTCGGCGAATCGATGGGCCGTGGGGAGATCGCAATTTCACGTGTACGTGCCCTCCCGTGGAGGCCTTCGAAGACTAGAACACTAGATCAAGAGAACTGAGTCACATTCGCAAATGGCGGGAATCATTCCCGTCATTTGCGCGTTTGACCCAATGTCTAGAATTATGTCCAAAATCGACTGGTTCAAGAAAAATCCTAGATGAAAGGTCCCACGTGGCAACGACATCTGCACAGGTAATCGAGAGTGAGAAGGTTTCGCAGGCGCAAGAGGAGGACAGCGCCAAGAAACCCGCCACGAAGAAGGCACAGTCCGCGGGGGAGAAAGACGCGGTTGCGGCCTCGGGAGCCAAGAAGGCCGAGGCGAAGAAAACTGCCGCGAAGAAAGCCGAGCCCAAGAAGCCCGCCGTGAAGAAGACCGAGGCGAAGACTTCTGTTAAGAAGTCCGCCGACGCCGGGTCATTGACGGGCGCCGAAAGCAAGAGCGGCAAGGACGAACTGTCGGACGGCGAAAAGTCCGCAGAAAAGTCGACGACGAAGACTCCTTCCAAGAAGGCCACGGCCAAGAACAAGAAAACGCCGGCGAAAAAGACATCTCACTCGGATGCAGATGCCGATGGCGCAACGGCCGAGCAGGACGCAGATCAGGCGGGGACTGTTGTAAAGAAATCGAGCAAGAAATCCACGGCCAAGAAGACGTCGGCGAAGAAAACGTCGAAGACTTCGGCCAAGAAGAAGGAGGATGAAGGCGAGCAGACCGCCGAGGCGGCGAGCGAAGCTGAGGGATCGAACGATGCCGAGATCGACGATCTGGACGGCGATTCCCTCGATCTGAATGAATCCTCGGGCGCCGATCACGTTGATGACTCCAACGATGACGATGACTCTGACGATGAGGACTCGGGTGACGGCGATCCGGACGGAGAAGGCGAAGATTCCGATGACAAAGACGGGGTCGCCAGGGTTCGTGGGAGGAATCTAACTGAGGACGCCATTCCCTCCTCCAAAGGGGCCTTCACGATGAAGGATTCCGATGAGTCCGACGGGCCCGCCGTGCGCGTCCACGTGGCAGGCGCCACGGCTGACCCCGTCAAGGACTACCTCAAGCAGATCGGCAAGGTTCCACTGCTCAATGCCGAGGAAGAAGTCGAGCTTGCCCGACGCATTGAGGCCGGCCTGTACGCCCAGCACATCCTTGAATCGGGTTCGCTCGACAAAGCCAAGGATCGCATGTACATGCGCGAGCTCAAGCTCATCTCGCGCGACGGGCAGCAGGCGAAAAACCACCTCCTCGAAGCAAACCTCCGCCTGGTGGTTTCGCTGGCCAAACGTTATACGGGTCGCGGAATGCTTTTCCTCGACCTCATTCAGGAGGGGAACCTCGGCCTGGTGCGCGCCGTTGAGAAGTTCGACTTTACGAAGGGCTTCAAGTTTTCGACGTACGCCACGTGGTGGATTCGGCAGGCGATCACGCGCGCCATGGCTGATCAGGCGCGCACAATCCGGATCCCCGTCCACATGGTCGAGGTCATCAACAAACTCGCCAGGGTTCAACGTCAGATGTTGCAGGACCTCGGCCGCGAACCCACCACCACCGAGCTTGCCAAGGAACTCGATATGACCGAGGAAAAGGTCATTGAGGTGCAAAAGTACGGACGCGAGCCGATTTCTCTGCACACACCCCTCGGTGAAGATGGAGATTCCGAGTTCGGAGATCTTATCGAGGATTCGGAAGCCGTCGTTCCGGCCGACGCCGTTGGATTCACTCTGCTTCAAGAGCAGCTGCGCCAGGTCCTTGACACGCTTTCCGAGCGGGAGGCAGGAGTCGTTGCGATGCGTTTCGGCCTGACCGACGGGCAGACGAAGACCCTCGACGAGATCGGAAAAGTCTACGGCGTCACGCGTGAACGCATTCGCCAGATAGAGTCCAAGACGATGTCGAAGCTTCGCCATCCCTCGCGCTCCCAGGTTCTGCGCGACTACCTTGACTGATCGCAATCGCCGGAGCCGATGGCAAGGCTTGGCCGGTTTGCTAGTGGCCGATCAGTAGCAGGCCGGGCCGGCCAAAGGTCTAAAGCAAAGATCAGAAGAGGAAATCCGGCCAGCTAAGATCCTCGGCCACCTTGCGCGCTTCGATCCACGAGGCTGGCCGGGTGATCTCGCCTTGCCGCGAGCACGCTCTGCCCGCATAGCGTGTGCCGCTGGCTTCCGCATTCAGATAGTGGCGAAGGAGGCCCGCTGCGGTGTGGGCGTCGGCAAGCGCGCGATGATGCTTTGACATGGACACTCCGGCGCGCTCGGCTGCAGCCTTCAAGCCGTGCTTTCCCGGTGGGAGATAGATCTTTGACAGCTCCATCGTGCACACTGTCGCCTCCCGGGGGATGTGAAGCCCGTAGCCGGCTCTGGCAAACGAGGCGTTGAGGAAGCCGACGTCGAAGGACGCGTTATGGGCAACCAAGGCACGTCCGGCAAACGTCGCGCGAATTCGAGGGAGAAGATCGGCTAGAACGGGGGCGTCGGTGACGTCGGCATCCGTCAGACCGTGGATGAATGTCGCTCGCATCGCCCGCCCGGGATTGACGAGGCTTGACCATTCGTCTTCCGCCTCGCCTGAATCGTCCAAAACGACGACGCCGATCTCGACAATCCGATCATTTCTCGGGCTGAGCCCTGTCGTTTCGACGTCCACGACGGCGTACCCCATCGGCTCTCCCTTCCCGATTCGCTTCGTCAAGATGCGTAGCTGTGATGTCGGCTTTGGCGTCGGTAATGAACTAATTCTATGTCGTCGGCGATCCTCAGCAGGGGCGCCCGCCGTGGTGATCCGCGCTTTCGGGAACGATTATCCGTCATCGACGGATGTTGACGGATTCCTACGAATGCCCCGCTCCGCAGGGAGTGTTGCGAAGCGCTCATTTAGCCCGAGGTGAAAGTGAGGCTTTGGGCGAGGGCCCATGCTGATCTGCATGTTTGTATGTATCTGTGACTACTTTGAGGAATGACGAGACGAAACACGATTCTGCCGTGCATGATGGCGCCATGACCGTTCTCGACCGCTGCGACGCCTGCGGCGCGCAAGCGTATGTTCGTGTTGAGATGCCATACGGCGTCCTCATGTTCTGCGGGCACCACGCGAATGCGCATCTGGAAAAACTCGCCTCATCGGCTCTTTCCGTGTGCGACGAACGCGAGCGCATCAACTCTTGAAAGAGGCCGGCTTTTTTCGACTCTTCGACGAGGCGGGCTTTCGAATGAGCCGACTCCCGCTTTGGCCGATCGCATCTTGCGGCGATGATTCTGGTTTCTTAGCGACGGTGATTCTGGTTTCTTAGCGACGGTGATTCTGGCTTCTTAGCGACAGCGATTCACCTCTCGCCGATGTTGGTTGCCGATTGTGTCGATTTGCGATCACACCGACGCGTTGGGCGGAAGCGCGCGTGAGCTCGCGAGAGAATGTGGCGTCGAATAGACGTGCGAAACGTGATATTGGCCCAAGAGTGCGCGCCGCTGCGAAAGAGAGGGTGCGTGCGAGTACGATTGGCAGGTGACGTCTAACGAAAGCTACACCGCCAGGCACCTTCAAGTTCTTGAGGGCCTTGAGGCGGTTCGCAAGCGGCCCGGCATGTACATCGGGTCCACAGATTCGCGTGGCCTCATGCACTGTTTATGGGAGATCATCGACAATGCCGTCGATGGAGCTCTTGAAGGCTACGCCGATACCGTTGAAGTGCATCTCTACGCCGATGGCTCGGTGGAGGTACGCGACAACGGCAGGGGCGTTCCCGTCGACGACGTTCCGGGTGTTGGGCTTTCGGGGGTCGAGGTCGTTTACACGAAACTGCATGCCGGAGGGAAATTCGGCGGCGGCTCTTACGGTTCTTCCGGAGGACTGCACGGGGTTGGCGCCTCGGTTGTCAATGCGCTCTCAGAGCGAATGGACGTACAAGTCGATCGAGGCGGGAAAACCTACCAGATGCAATTTCATCGGGGCGAGCCCGGCCGTTTCTCAGACGGCCCGTCCGGGCCGGATCCCCGCTCTGCCTTTACGGCCTTCATAGATTCGTCGGTGCTTGACGTCGTCGGTAAGGTCGCCAAAAAGAAATCCGGGACGCGGGTGAGATATTGGGCCGATCCGGAGATTTTTCTCACGACGGCGGCCTTCTCCTACGGCGAGTTGGTCGAAAGGGCGCGGCAAACAGCCTTCCTAGTGCCGGGCTTGACCATTTCCCTCATTGACGAAAGAGGTCTGCCCGGAACACCGGGGGAGGAGGGGGTTCACACGGAGACCTTCCGTTTCGATGGAGGAACGGTGGATTTCGTCGACTTCCTCGCTCCTGACGCCGCCGTCACGGCCACCATGCGGCTTTCCGGCGAAGGGAGTTTCGCCGAAAAAGTTCCCATTCTCGATGCCGAATCCGGCCATCTCGTCAGCCGTGAGATCGAACGCAAAGTCTCCGTCGACGTCGCACTCCGGTGGGGCAAGGACTATGAGACGAAGATCGAGTCATTCGTCAACATCATCCGCACGCCGGGAGGGGGAACCCACCAGAGCGGCTTCGAACAAGGGCTCATGAAGGTGGTGCGTTCCCTCATCGAATCGAATTCTCGACGCCTGAAAATGAGCGCCAAGGACCCAAGAATCGAGAAGGACGACGTTCTGGCCGGGCTCACGTCCGTTGTGACCGTGCGCCTGCCCGAACCACAATTCGAGGGGCAAACAAAGGAAATCCTGGGAACCTCGGCCGTTCGCGGCATTGTTTCGAATGTCGTCGAAAAAGAACTGGGCAGCATACTTGGATCGAGCAAACGCGACCAGAAAACCGAGACATCGCGGCTGCTGGAGAAGATCGTGGCCGAGATGCGGGCGCGTGTGACCGCTCGCATGCATAAAGAGATCTCTCGGCGAAAGAACGCCCTGGAAGCCTCGAGCCTGCCGGCCAAGCTCGCCGATTGCAGAAGTGAGGACGTTGCGCAGACCGAGTTGTTCATCGTCGAGGGAGATTCTGCTCTGGGCACCGCCAAACTCGCCCGATCCAGCGAATTCCAGGCGCTTCTTCCCATTCGCGGGAAAATCCTCAACGTTCAGAAGGCCTCCACGGCGGATATCCTCAAGAATAAGGAAGTATCGGAGATCATCCAGGTTGTCGGGGCGGGAAGTGGCCGCACTTTCGATCTGCCCGCGGCGCGCTACGGAAAAGTCATTATGATGACCGACGCCGATGTCGACGGCGCCCATATCCGCACTCTCCTGCTCACGCTCTTCTTCCGCTATATGCGCCCGCTCGTTCAGGCGGGAAGGGTCTACGCCGCGGTCCCCCCGCTCCACAGAATTGAGGTTTCCGGCGGGAAAGGCGGGAAGAAACGCTATATCTACACGTACTCGGAAGAGCAACTCTACGCCGAGCTTCGCAATCTTGAACAGGCGGGAAAGAGCTACCGGGAACCGATCCAGCGATACAAGGGCCTGGGAGAAATGGACGCTCACCAACTGGCTGAAACGACGATGGATCCTTCCCGCAGAACCCTGCGTCGGATCCGCATGGAGGACGAAGAAGCCCTGATCGAGGCCGAATCCATGTTCGAATTGCTCATGGGAAACGACGTTGCTCCCCGCAGAGAATTCATCGTCGAAGGTGCAGAGGCTGTGGACCGCGATAGGATTGACGCCTAAAATTGCCAAAGATGGGGTGGGTTGAGTTAGGACCCGCTGATGCGGGCGAAATCTATGAGGTCATCGGCGCAATTGAGGATGCCGACGGTAGCCCTGTGCGCACCAGTTTGCGGGAGATAGAGAGCTTCTTTGATCCGGCATCGACCTGGCGAGCCATAGGGGTTCGGGCCTCGGACTCGAGCCTTCTGGCCGTCGGCTTAGCACGGATTGTGCGCGGCGGGGGAGAAGTGCGATTATCTGGCGGGGTACATCCCGATGCTCGCGGCGAGGGGATAGGAACCTTGCTCGCTGCAGAACAGGTTAAATCTGCACGAGCGATAGGCGGAAGCCGTGCGATCGTCCACGTGGACGGCATGAATGCCGAACTGGCCGCTCTTTTGAGAAACGAAGGATTCACGCTCTCGCACGAGTATGTGCAGCTGCGCAAAAGCGTTGCGAGCTTCCCGTATTTCGAAGTGCCCACGCACACGCGGATCGTCCCACTGAGTGAAGACCTTGACGAGGACGTATTGCGTTTCTACAACGCGGTTCAAATGGCTTCGGGAGGGGAATCCTCAGCCCGAGAAGACTGGCAGGCCGAGCATGCCGCCATCGACAGGTCGTGGAGTTTCGTGGCCTTGGACGTACGCGGAGATCGCCCGAGAATTGCCGCCTATGTTGTGTGCGAACGCTACGACGAGGAGTGGGAAGCACTCGGATGGTCGGAAGGCTACCTGGCGGAAGTTGTTCTGAGCGAAGAGTATAGGGGCATCAATCTTGTCTCCGTTTTGCTTCGGCACACGATCGACGCGGTCAAAGCCGAAGGCGTCGAATACGTGGGCGTCGATCTTCCGGAAGGCGACTATCTGCTGAGCACCTTCCTTGACCGGGGTTTCGAGCGGATGGGCGTCACGGGCGTATACGTCAATTGTCTGTGACGCTTATATGCCAACCGTTTCTGGCCCTGTTGCGCCAGGCTCATCGTGAACCGCTTATTTTGCGAATATTGTGCTCAAGGAGCCCGTTCGGCCGTCGGCCGTGGAGTCAAGCCACCCGCAACGCGACGGCCGGAAGTGTCGGCTTATTCGGCCGCGGGGCTCAGCCAATGGCCACGATGGGCGCGGTCAACGGTTGGCCCGAGCCGTCCCTTCTTTCGTCGACCTCGGGTAGGTCTACGGGTTGTCCACCCGCGCCGACGGCGTGAAGGGGTGCTTCGCCCACCGCCGCAAGCTGGAGACAATCTTCCCCCCGAAGGAAACGTTGAGCCCGAACACCGCCCGTGCCGCGGCCTTTAGCCGGAAACCTGTCAAGCGGCGTGACCTTGGCCGTTCCCGCCATGGTGCCGTCGAGCGCGTCGCTGCTGCCCGAGACAGTTGCCACGAGGGTCCCGCCGACGTCGTCGCCGGGAACCACGCCCAAAGCGATGACTGTGACCTCGGCCCCTAAACGCATGCCCGCCACGCCACGTCCCGCCCGGCCTTGCGGGCGTACGCTCGAACCGTCGAAACGCAGCAGGTGGGCATCCGAGGAAATGAGGACGATCTGGTCGGCGTCGGCACAATGCCCGCATCCGATGACGGCGTCGCCCTCTTCCAGGCTAATGACCTCCCACGAATCTTTGCCCGGGTGGCTAACCGCGAGCCTTTTGATTCGTCCGCGCGCCGTTACGAAAGTTGCCGGAGCGGCTTCCTCGGAAAGATCGATGAGGCCGACGGCTCGTTCCTCCTCAGCAAGGGGGAGGAGCTCGCGCAATCGCGCCCCGTCGGCCACAGAAGGGGCGCCGGTGGCAACGGGTATATCGAGGACGTCGAGTCGCAGAGCGCGCCCGGCGGACGTGACAACTCCCACCTGCCCGCGTGCCGTGGCTGGAATGCGGGCTAAGAGCGCATCGTGTGCTCGGCGGTCCCCTTCTCTGACCGGAGGGGCGGAATCGGCTGTTCTGGCCACGAGACCCGTCCCCGACAGAAGGACGAAGCAGGGATCGTCGGCGACCTCCAAAGGAAGCGCTGCCGAACGCCCGACCTCGGTCGAGCCGTCGGACTCAAGGAGGACCGTTCTGCGTGGCGTGCCATGGGCGCGGGCGATCTCGTCCAATTCTGCGGAGACGAGATCGCGCAGGCGCTCGGGAGAATTGAGGATGTCCTTGAGCTCGGCGATGAGTTCGAGGAGTTCGCTGCGGCGCTGCTCCAATTCGATCACCGAATACTTCGTCAGGCGGCGCAGGCGCAATTCCAGAATGTACTCGGCCTGCGTTTCAGTCAGGTCGAATACCTGCATGAGGCGTGTGCGCGCCGTTGCGGCGTCGTCGGAGGAACGAATGAGCGCAATGACCTCGTCGATGTTGACGACCGCCACAAGCAGGCCATCGACAAGATGGAGTTCATGAGAGGCCTTGTCGAGCCGGAAACGCGAACGGCGCCTTGTCACATCGAGACGATGGTCGAGGAAGACTCGCAGCAATTCGATAAGGCCCAGCGTGCGCGGTTGGCCGTCCACGAGCGCCACATTGTTGATGCCGAAGGAATCCTCCAGGGGCGTGTGGCGATAGAGCTGAAGCAGAACGGCCTCCGGATTGAAGCCGTTCTTGATTTCCACAACCAGGCGCATTCCGTGGTGCCGGTCGGTGAGATTCTGGATTCCCGTCACGCCTTGGACCTTCTTGGCCGTGATCGCGTCCTTGAGCTTTTCGATGACTTTCTCGGGCCCTACAAGGTAGGGCAGCTCCGTGAAGACGATTCCCTTCTTCCTCGCTGTCACGTTTTCGATGTGCGCGGTGGCTCGCGTTTTGAAGATTCCACGCCCGGAAGCGTAGGCCTCTCGGATGCCATCTAGCCCCACGATTTTGCCGCCTTCGGGAAGGTCCGGCCCGGGAACAAATCGCATGATCGCTTCCAGATCGGCCTCGGGATTGGCGAGGAGGTGCCGGGCTGCGGCAATGATCTCCACGAGGTTGTGCGGTGGCATGTTCGTCGCCATTCCGACGGCGATCCCCGAGGAGCCGTTGACCAGCAGATTGGGGATTGCGGCGGGAAGCACCTCGGGCTGTTCGAGGGTGTTGTCGTAATTGGGAATCATGTTGACGGTCTCTTCGTCCAGCGAGGAGATCATCGCCATGGCGGCGGGCGCCATGCGCACTTCCGTGTACCGAGGGGCCGCCGGTCCGTCGTCAAGCGACCCGAAGTTTCCATGGCCGTCGATCATTGGCAGCCTGAGCGTGAAGGGCTGAGCAAGCCTGACCATCGCGTCGTATATGGCGACGTCGCCGTGCGGATGCAGCCTGCCCATGACATCGCCCACAACTCTTGAGGATTTGACGTGCCCGCGATCGGGGCGCAAACCCATCTGCCCCATCTGGAAGAGGATGCGCCGTTGGACGGGTTTGAGCCCGTCCCTGGCGTCCGGAAGCGCTCGGGCGTATATCACGGAATACGAGTATTCGAGGAAGGATGTACGCATCTCCTGCGTGACGTCGATGTCAACGATCTTTTCCGCGGACGGCTCGCTAATCTTCGGCATGCGAACAAGTATTCCCCTTTTCGGTGCCTTTTCGCCGACGATCCGGGGTGATATTGGCGACGCCGAGGACGAGCTGCCCACGACGGGGCCAAGCGTGCGTCGAGCGAATCAAAATGAGAGAATCGGCGCGTGAGTGCAAATTGCTACGACGACTTCATTTCCGAGCTCAAGAATTCGACCGACGGCGACGCCCCGGTCGTTCACGATGTCGAAGTAGCTTTAAGGTCTCAACCCGAAGTTCGAGCTTACTTCGTGCGCCCCCAAACGCTTTTCGACACGGACTCGGTTTACGAATCCGTCTCATGCTACGCCGTCACGGACGCCTACCTACTGGTTGTATCTTCCGACATTTCTTACGAGTTTGCGCCTGAAGGGGAGCTGTTGACGAGTGTGCGCACGCTTCCCTTGAGGATGATCGAAGATTTCCAGCTTTTGCGGCGGCGCAGCCTTCAAGGGCCGCATGCCGGAGAGCTCTCGGCCATCGGGATACACGCTTCGTGGGGAGGGACATGGCTCGTCGATACGCTTCCGGCCGGATGCGACGACCCCTCGTGCACCCTCGACCACGGGACGATATCCCATGCCGTGTCCGAAGACCTTGACGTATTCGTCGATACGTCCCTCGACGCGAAGGTATTCTCCAAAGGTGCCGACTTCATCCTCCGCCTCCACGAAATCTTGATCGAGGCGAACCGGTGAGCGGGGCTGACCGGTTTCCGGCCGAAGAATTCATCGTCCCGGG
The DNA here is from genome assembly GCA_963531075.1 of uncultured Actinomycetaceae bacterium. Taxonomy (GTDB): domain Bacteria; phylum Actinomycetota; class Actinomycetes; order Actinomycetales; family Actinomycetaceae; genus Peptidiphaga. The sequence continues at coordinate 10,028 of CAUSGP010000059.1, forward strand.
GAAGAGGTCGGTCCGAACGGCTCTTTCGGCTGCCATGGCCGCGGTCGGGCTGACCACGTCGACATCGGGTTCGACTTCGACATCGGGTTCGACTTCGACGCGCGACAGGGAAATGCTGGGTTTGCCTCAAGCCGATCGCGTGTGTTTCGTCATGGTGGACGGACTGGGCGCCGAGAACCTTGATGCCAGGAGCGGCCACGCGCCAACGCTCCGGTCGATGTCCCATCTCGACCCCCTCACAACCGTCGCGCCTTCGACGACCGCCGCCGCGATAACGGCCGTCGGCACCGGCGAACCCCCGGGAAGAACCGCGATGATGGGGTATTCTTTGCGATCCCCGGCCAGCGGCAAACCTTTCTCCCTCATCAAATGGGATGATCCGACACTCGATCCGCT
>CAUSGP010000060.1:0-10420 GCA_963531075.1 uncultured Actinomycetaceae bacterium
AAGGCGTCTGTTAGAAGAGCCCCTTGACGAAGTATGCGGCAAGGGTCTCGAGCGCCTGTCCGACGCCTGGAAAATCCTTTTCGGTTACGTGTGTGTCCACGTAAATCACGAGTTCGCACGCTCGCAGGACCTTGCGGGACTTTTCTTCGTCAAACCCGGCGTCGCGCATCCAGCTCTCGAATGTTGCGAGGAGGAAATGCAGGAAGAAGTCATCCTTTCCGTCACCTGTGCGGTAGTGCTCGCGCAGGTGTTTCCCGATGGCGGGGCTGTTCCACTCGGACAGTATCCTGTTGGCGGACATGTGCTTGAAGGTGTAGTCGAAGATCGCTGGGATTACTTCCGTCGGATCGGCGGACCAGTCGATCTCGTTCACCATCTCGGCGCGAATCCGATTGTTTTCTTCGGTGTATATTTCGAGGAAGATGGCCTCCTTTGACGGGTAGTAGTTGTAGAAGCTTCCGACGGCGACGTGGGCGTCGCGGCAGATGTCGGAAATGCTCGTTGCCTTGTAGCCCTTCTTGGCGAAGCTGCGCTTCGCCGCTCGCTGCAGGGCTTGTTTCATGTTGTCCATGGAATGCCTTACTCCACAGCCCCTCGAGATGAAATGAATGAATGATTCGAAATGTTCATTCACATTCTATGTCGCCTCAAGTCACCCGTCAAGATGCGCGTGCGGCGCTCGAGAATGCGCGGCTCGCGAGGGGCAGCGGGCGATTGCAAGGCGATTTTGGGAGGCGCCGCGGACTTGGATGGCTTATCATTCCAGAGGTCGTCTAGTACAGGAGGATTACAGTGGTGCACGCGATCGGGTTTGACCGGGAACGATACATTTCGATGCAGTCCGACCATATTGGCGAGCGGCGTCGGAAGATCGGCGGGAAGCTCTATCTCGAAATGGGGGGCAAGCTTTTTGACGACATGCACGCCTCTCGCGTCCTCCCTGGATTTACTCCTGACAACAAAATCGCGATGCTCGAAAGGCTGAAAGACGAACTCGAGATAGTCGTAGCGGTCAACGCCAACCTTCTTGCAAAGGTGAGGGCAGATCTCGGAATCTCCTATCAAGAGGACGTGCTGCGCCTCGTCGATGTATTCCGTGAGAGAGGCTTTTTGGTCGAAAATGTCGTTCTCACCCAGATGGATGATGACAACGGGTCTGCGAAGGCATTCAAGAGGCGGATGGAGCGGCTTGGATTGAAAGTCGCGCGGCATAGGCGCATCGAAGGCTACCCGGGGAACACGAAGCTCATTGTTTCCGATGAAGGGTTCGGGCGAAACGACTATGTGGAGACGAGTAGAGATCTCATCGTCGTCACTGCTCCCGGACCGGGCTCTGGGAAACTCGCCACATGTTTATCTCAGCTCTTTCATGAGCATCGACGGGGCATAAAAGCCGGGTACGCCAAATTCGAGACTTTCCCGATCTGGAACCTTCCCTTAGACCATCCCGTCAACGTGGCCTACGAAGCTGCCACCGCCGACCTCGAAGACGTCAACCTCATTGACCCTTTCCATTTGCGGGCCTATGGCGAGCAGGTGGTCAGCTACAACCGCGACGTCGACGTTTTTCCGCTGTTGGCGACGTTGCTGCGCGAAATCGCGGGTGAATCGCCGTATAAATCCCCGACCGACATGGGTGTCAACATGGCGGGACACTGCATAAGCGATGACGAAGTCTGCCGTAAGGCCGGACGGCAGGAAATTATTCGTCGCTACTACAAGGCGCTCGTAGACGAAAGGCGGGCCGAGGCCGATCCCCTTGTTTCCGATAGGATAGCGCTCATCATGGGTCGTTTGGGACTCGTCAAGGAGGACCGCGTCGTCGTTGAGCCAGCGCTGGACAAGGCGAAGATCACGGGTGGGCCGGCGTCGGCCATTGAACTTCCCGACGGGCAGATCATTACGGGCAAGACCTCCGGCTTGCTCGGCTGTTCCGCGGCAATGCTCCTCAACGCTCTCAAGGTTCTGGCCGGTATAGGAGACGACGTCGACCTTTTAGCCCGCGAGTCGATCGAACCGATCCAGACCCTCAAAACCGAGCATTTGGGAAGTAGGAATCCAAGACTCCACACCGACGAAGTACTTATTGCGCTGTCTGTTTCGGCGACGCGCGATGACAACGCTCGCCGAGCCTTGGGCGAGTTGCGCAATCTGCGTGGCTGCGACGCCCACACGACAACGATTCTCGGTTCTGTGGACGAAGGGATCTTCAGGAATTTGGGAGTGCTGGTGACTTCCGAGCCCGTCTTCCAAAGGAAGTCTCTGTACCGTAAGCGGTAGGCCGCCGTGAGCTGTTTTTCGTCCATTCACTTATTTGGATCCCTACACCGCAAGCGGTAGTCCGTCGCCCGGTGTGATCCGGGTGATTCTTGACTGCTTTGCGGACGCAGAAAGAGTAGTTCTTTCGTGAACTGAGGACAACGGTGAGCGGTTGTTCGCGACATGATTTGCTCAACATGTGATACACGGCACTTTATTTATGTACTGTGGATTTTTGTGTCGGTTATTCTGCGAATTGTACGTATTGCCTCATGATGTGCCTTTCTATCTGTTATGAATATTGAAGATGTGTGGTGGTTAGCTGTGAGTTAGGGGGTGCTAACCTTTCTCTGATAGTTGAATATCGTGCTTCTGAAAGGAAAATACATGCCACGCAAGCTAGTGGTTGCGGCGGCGGCTTTCTCGCTCACCCTTGGAGGTTTAACAGTCACGAGCAGTGCTGTAGCTGCGTCTTCTTACCGTTCAACGATGATCGTGATGCAGAAGTCCAGTGCGATGGAGCAGGGGACTGACCTGTTAGGTTCGGCGAGGTGGGGGTTTAAACAGAGTTTCCGCAACTATATTGCGGACGGCGCCGCACAAGGGGCAATCGAGCTAGGCGAGGGAGCCTCGGGCGAATTCGACTTCCCGCTCGCTCCCGGGCAGACCGTCGACCTCGCCAATCCAGGAACATTGCAGTTCCAGGGGTCCGTTCACTTCACCGGTCACAATGGTCAGCTGGATATTACGATCGCCAATCCGGCTGTCGAATTCACCTCCCCGACTACGGGATCGCTTCTGCTGAACGTCAAGAGCAAAGCCATGGGATCCACTGACATCACGGATTACGGGCAAGTGAGGTTTGCCAGCTTAGACGGATTGCGCCTGAGTCAGGCAGGTGATTCCGTCTCCCTCTCCACTTCGGCGGTGAGATTGACCGACGCCGGCGCAGCTGGTTTTGCCGGCTTCTACCAAGCGGGCCTCGAACTCGACCTGTTTCAGGCGAACCTGACGAAGGCCTCTGTGGAAGGGCCACCGCAGGATTCTCCCGCATCGACCGGGTCTTCTTCCGAGCAGACTCAACAGCCGTCGGGCCCGTCGAACGGGACGGTTGAGAATCCATCGGGTATGTCAAATGGACAGGCAGCGAAATCATCGGTGCCGTCGCAGCCGATCTCCTCTTCGAATACGCAGGCGCCTTTTGGCCTACAACCGCGCGGTGGCGGCAATTCTGCCTCCGCCTCAGCCCCGGATGGATCGAATTGGGCGGCGGGGACGGTTCGAAAAGCACCGTCCGCTACCTCAGTTCCTGCTGCCTCTCGGGCACAGGAGACTTCTCGTGCACGGGAGATTTCTCAGGCACAGGGGGCACCGACCGTCGAGTCTGCACCGCAGCAGGCAGATGGCGGCGGCGACGCGAAGCCGTCAGCGGCGGCCAAGCCCGAATGTAAAGTGGATGAATCCAGTACGCGGGTGGCCCGAGGGAATTTTGGATGGGGGCTGCGCAAGTCATTCACTACCTACATTCGCAGTTCTATCGCCCGCGGATCGTGGAATCTTTCGGGGGCTACATGGGACGGATCCAATTTTGGCTTCGCTGCCACCGGAGGGCTCTTCAATACGGGATCGAAAAAAGGCAGCCTCTACTACTCGGGCTCCGTGCATTTTTCCGGCCACAATGGGCTTCTCGACATGACGATCTCGAATCCAACGTTAGAGATCGACGGTGGCCGCGGTGCCCTCTACCTCAATGTTGTAAGTAGTGACACATCCGGTAAGAAGACCGATTACGGACGCGTCCACTTCGCCAATGTCGCTTTTGCGGATGTGACCGCCAGCGCAACGTCGTTGAGCTATACATCCTCAGCGGTGACATTGACGGCGCGGGGAGCACAGGCTTTCGCAGGCTTTTACAAAGACGGTGAGTCACTTGACAACCTCAGCGGGATTTCCTCGCTCACGCCGTCTACGGAATGCGATCCCGCAACCGGGCAGTTGCAGGCTTTTGACGCTTTCGGCAAGCGCGTGGCAACGGGTGGTGCCGGTGGAGCGAAGGGTTCGGGCGCAGGAGGCATGGCCCCCGGGGCCGATGGCGGCAAAGGGAGCAGGACCTCGCTGCCCCGAACGGGAGCTGAATCGCTTGGCCTCCTGGTGTTGGCTCTCGCCTGCGTAGTACTTGGCACGGCGGTCACGATAGCGCGTCGTGATAGCCCCAGCCGGTAAACGCCTCCGGACGAATGAAAGACGGACGATGCAAGAAAGACGAATGCGGTGACCCCCGATAAGGCTTGACCGCATTCGTTCCAATGGAGTGAAAATGAAACGTTTCTTGCCCTGGCTGGCGTGTCTCGCCTTGGTGGCCTGCGGCGCCCAAAACTCGCCCGGTTCGAGCTCCGACGGCGATCCGGGCACTAAGGCCACTGCCGGCTCCGGCGCCGCGGCCGCAAACCCCCGCGAACTGACGGGGCTTTCGACGGTGCCGGCAATCTCCGACCCCGTACCGGTGGCGGGTGATTTCCACCAAAGACTTCCAGTCACGGTCAAAGATCACGAAGGCAATTCCGTGACGGTCACCGACACGTCCAGGATCCTTGCACTCGACATCAATGGAACGCTCTCGCGTACGGTCATCGCGCTCGGATACGGAGACAAGCTCGTTGGCCGAACCGTCTCCTCAACGGAGAAACGGCTTGCATCGTTGCCGGTCGTCACTCAAAGCGGACACCAATTGAACGCCGAGTCGATCATCGCGCTCAAACCCAGCGTGATTTTGGCCGACCGTAGCGTTGGACCGCCCGAGGCGATCGACCAACTCAAAGCGACGGGAATACCCGTTGTGCTTGTCGACTCCCACAGATCGGTCGCTTCGGCCGGCACACTCATCAAAACGATCGCCCATGCTTTGGGAGCCGACGACGCCGGAACTGCCCTAGCTAAACGAACCGACGGCGAGATCGCCGCCGCGAAGAGGCAGATCGCGCAATGGGCTCCAAAGCAGAAGCTGGATGTAGCGTTCCTGTACGTGCGCGGAACCGCCGGAATCTTCTTCATCCTCGGCAAAGACGACGGCGCGACCGAGCTCATCGAAGGGGTTGGAGCCAACGACGTCGCCTCGGCCAGAGGGCTGGCATCGACAACCCCGGCCAGCGCCGAAGCGCTCGTATCGACCAATCCCGAGGTCATTTTTGTCATGGAACAAGGCTTGAAATCAACGAATGGCCTTGAGGGCCTTATGGCCAGGCCCGGAGTGGCCCAAACCAGAGCCGGGCAGAAGAAACGCCTTGTCGCTATTCCCGACGGCGTGGCGCTCGCCTTCGGACCACAGACGGGCGAAACCCTTATCGCCATAGCTCGAGCTCTCTACGGGGTCGGAAGGTGAATCTGAAAGCCGAGAATCGGCTCATCCTCTTCCTCGCTCTTGCCGGGGCATTGGCGGCGACAGTCGTGGCTTCCGCCGCCGTTGGTCAACTGGGTGTTTCGTTGATGGACGTTGTGCGCGCTGTCGGCTCGCCCCTCGGCCTATGTGATCCGCCCGCAGATCCGGCCGTTTCTTCGACCCTGTGGACCGTGCGATTCCCCCGAATCGCCCTCGGCGTGCTCGTTGGCGCGGCTCTTGCCGTGGCGGGCACGGTGATGCAGGCAGTCTTCTCAAACCCACTCGCCGAACCAGGAATTGTTGGAGTGTCTGCGGGAGCGGCCGTGGGAGCCTCCGCCGCGATTGTCTTCATTCCAGCCGCCCTCGGCGGATTTGCGGTGCCGCTTGCCGCATTTCTCACAGGACTGCTTGCCGCCTTCCTCGTATATGCACTCTCTCGCTTCGCGGGTAGAGCGGAGGCGCTCACGCTCGTCCTCACCGGGATAGCCGTGACCGCCGTATGCACGGCGGCGACATCGGCAGCCATGTATGTCGCACCGACGACCGCCCGCGACCAGATCGTCTTCTGGCAGATGGGATCCTTCAGCGGGGCGAACTGGACCCAGGTGAAGATGGTTGGGGCAGTCGTCGTCTGCGCATCCTTGTGGGCATGCGCGATCGCCGGCAAACTCGACACGCTCGCACTCGGCGACCGCGCTGCCGGACACGTGGGAGTCAACGTTCAACTCGTGCGAATGTCGGCCATAGCCCTCGCTTCGCTGCTCACCGGCGCGGCCGTTTCGTATGCGGGAGTCATCGGATTCGTCGGCCTGGTCGTGCCGCATGCCCTGCGGCTCCTCTTTGGTCCCCTCAACCGCTCCCTCATTCCGGCGTCGATGCTGGGAGGAGCACTCCTCATCGCCCTTGCAGATATCGTCGCTCGCACCCTGATTCCCTTCGCCGACCTGCCGATTGGCATCTTCACCGCGCTGGTGGGAGGACCGACGTTTTTCATCCTCCTGCGCATGCGCCTGCGCCGAGGAGGCCGAGCATGAGTGCTATCGAAGCTGACGACGTAAATTTTTCCTACGGAGCAGTCAGGATACTCACCGATGTGTCGATTACCGTCGAAGAAGGCGAGGTGCTAGGCGTTCTCGGACCGAATGGGGCGGGAAAATCGACGCTCTTGGGAGTGCTTGCCGGCGACCTTCGGGCCCGGGGAAATATTCTGCTTTTCGGCCAAAAGATCGAAGACTACCGCCGCCCGCAGCTGGCTCGTGTGCGCTCATTCATGGAGCAAAGCAGCGAATTTCCTTTCGCCTACCGCGCTCGCGATATCGTCGCGATGGGGCGGACGTGCTGGAATTCCTCGCAGCGGGAAAACGATGAGGCAGTCGACGCCGCTCTTCGGGCGGTTGAAGGCGAAGATCTGGCCGATCGCGAAGTCACCAAGCTGTCGGGAGGGGAGAAGGCGCGAGTGACGTTGGCGCGAGTTTTGGCCCAGCGGGCACGTATCGTCTTTCTCGATGAACCGACTGCCGCTCTCGATATCGCGCACAGGGAGCGCTCTTTAGAACTGTGTGCAGACCTCGCGCGAGAGGGGTGCGCCGTCGTCGCCGTGATGCACGACATCCAAGTCGCCGCATCGCATTGCGACAAGATAGCTCTCATGGATGCGGGAAGGATCGTCGCGGTGGGCGATTCAAAGACCGTGCTGACGGCAGAGCGTCTGACCAATGTCTACGGATGGCCGATCGACGTGCGGGATCTCGGCGGCGGGGCATTGGCTGCGGTTCCGGCTCGGTGCGCGCCCGGCAAGGGCGGGCACAGTTGAAAACAGCTTCTTCCGAACCCCCGCTTTTACAGGTAAGGTTTCGCTTACATGCAGCGATCAAGTGAGGTCCCGCCGCGGTGGGGCGCGTGTCGCTAAGGAGAGATGTGATGGCATCAAGGGCCCCGGTGATCTCACCCGCGGGAGTCCGTGATTCGCGCATAGTCGCAGCCCTGAGGATTATCGGCGCCCTTTTCACGGGTGCGACGCTCGTGGAAGTGGCGCGCATTGCCGACGGACGTGCGGCGCCCGCGGTGGCTTTCGTCTGGGCAGGTGGCGCAGCCGCGGCAGCTTTCGCGGAAATCGTCTACGGCGGACGATCCGCCCGGGCCGAAGAACGCCGCATAAGACGAGACTTGCTTTCGAGGCTTCTCGCGTCGCGTTCCCGGGAGGCTTCGGGTGCGCAAACCGTGCAGCTTCTCACGGACAACACTGAAAGGGTCACCGAGTATCGGCAGATTTACCTCGGCTCCACCCTGGCCGCATTCGTGATCCCCTTCATCGCCTTGACGTATATAGCCGCGGCCATCGACCCGATTCTAGGCTTGACGGTTATGGCGCTGTGCCCGCTCATTCCCCTCCTCTTGGCGGTCTTCATGCGCTTCTTCCGAAAGACGTCAGCCAGATCGCGCAAGGAACGCGGCATTTTGGCGGACAAGTACCTCGACGCGATCCGCAATCTGGTGACTATACGCCTGCTGGGTGCCGGCCCCCGGATCGAACGCCGTCTCAAAGAACAAGGCGAACGCAATCGCGGAGCCATCATGAAACTCCTTGCCGGAAACCAGCTGGTTATCATCGTGGTGGACGGGCTCTTCTCTCTCATTCTTATCTGTTCGACGAGTGTGCTCGCCGTCGCCCGTTTCCAGGCGGGCGCTATCACGTCATCCGAGGCGCTCACCGCTGTTTTGCTGACCACTCTGCTCATTGAACCTCTCGTCCAGGTGGCCGGCTTTTTCTACATAGGCATGGGGGGAATGGCATCCCAACGAGCGATACGGGCCTATATCGAACAGCATGCGAATTCCGAGGCGGCTAATGCGGAGGCGGTAAAGACTGAGGCGGCTAATGCGGAGGCGACGAAGACGCGGGGAGTTGAGCCGGCAGAGGGCGGCGATGCCGTCGTCGTGCGTGAATTGCACTTCGACTACGGACGTGGCGAGGTGCTTCATAACGTGAATCTATCCGTCCCCGCGGGCAGTCGCATCGCGATCGTGGGCCGGTCCGGCGGTGGAAGGTCCACGCTTATAGGTCTTTTGAGCGGCGCATTGAAGCCGACGTCGGGCAGCGTCGCCGTGGCAGGGAAGGATCTGGCCTCGCTCGGGGTGGAAGAGGCCGCGTCGCTGACGGCGCGAGTTGCGCAAACGACGTGGCTGTTCACCGGAACCGTTGCTGATAACCTTCGACTGGCGAAGAGGGAAGCAAGTGAAGAAGAGATGTGGGAGGCCCTGCGGAGGGCGCAGATAGCCGACGAAGTCGAACGTATGCCCGATGGAATTGAGAGCGACGTTGGCGAACAGGGAGCCCTCATCTCGGGAGGTCAGGCTCAACGGCTCTCCATTGCGCGGGCGCTGCTGTCCGGCCGGTCGATCCTCCTGCTGGACGAGCCCACCTCGCAGGTAGATATCGAATCCGAAGGAAGAATCGTTGATGCCCTCCGCGGCTTGGGGCGCGATTTGACGGTCATCCTCGTCACGCACCGATCCGCCCTCCTCGACATCGTCGACGAGGTCTATGAGATGAGGGACGGAAGGCTGTTCGAACGCACCCGGGAGGAAGTGTGAGCACCAACGAATCGAATCCCGGGCCCACGACGCGCCAGCTCGTCGGTTGGTTGGCCTCTCAAACCCGCCCGGTTCATGGCCCGCTCTACGTTTCGGCCCTCTTGCGCATCGTCAACCTCAGTCTCGACGTCATTCTCTTCGGTCTTGCAGCCGGAGGTGTCATGTCGGCCGTGCGCGGAGGCGCTGTGGGCGGTTTTCTGGCCTGCCTCGTGCTCATTTCAGCGGCGAAAGCCTCCGCTTACTATCTGGAGCAGCTCTCGGGCCACTACGTTGCATTCAAGGCTTTGGAGCTGCTGCGTACCATGGTCTTTTCCCACCTGTGGCCCAAGGCACCGGCCATCGTCACAAGCGCGCGCTCGGGCGACGTGCTTGCGAGCTTGACGCGCGACGTCGACAGAATCGAGGTCGTTTACGCTCACACCTTCGCCCCGGTGATTTCCGCGATCGTCGTGCCGCTGCTCTTCGTTGCGGGCACGGGAATCGCGCTGGGCTGGAAAGTTGCCGCAATTCCGGGAATATGCGTGGCATTGGCGCTTACCGTCGTTCCGTTCGCAGGGCTGAGCGGCTCAATGCGGGCCACGCGACGCACGTTGGGCCTGCGCCGAGACCTCTCCCACCACGTCACCGACAGCATTTTCGGATCCGAGGAGATAGTCGGATATGGGCGTCAAGAAGATCGCTTGGCTGATATGGATGCCATTGGGCTCTCCATTTCTCGCTCTGCCGCTGATGCCCGCCGGGTGAGTGGCATTCGCCGGGCCGCGAATGCCTTCCTCGCGTTGGCCAGTTCGATCGGCGCGGTGTGGGTGGCGGCCTCGCAGGGATACTCGCCGGTCGTCGTGGCGGTGCTTGCCGCCGGATGTCTGCGATTGTTCGAGGGGCCGCGCGGCGTGGAGGACGCGGCGGGCTACCTCGACCATTCGCTTGCCGCCGCGCGCCGCCTGTGGGAGATATGCCATGAGAGCCCGCGGGTTGCCGATGGGCCGCGAATCCTTTCGCTGAGCGAGCCGCCGTCGGTCACCTTCAAAGGAGTGAGCTACTCATATCCCGGATCGCGCGACCCGGCGTTGGTGGATTTCAACGTCGAGGTTCCCGCTGGCGGTCATGTTGTTCTCGTGGGACCGTCCGGTTCGGGTAAGACGACGGCGATGTCCCTTCTGCTGCGATATGACGATCCCGCCGCCGGCGACG
>CAUSGP010000061.1:0-10376 GCA_963531075.1 uncultured Actinomycetaceae bacterium
AACCTCTCGCGTGAGATCGTCCTTCTCCGGCTGATGCGTGGTGGGCGATTCCCCCGTCGTCCCTGACAGCAATATGAGATCGCAGCCGTCGTCGACCAGCTTATTCGCCAATGCAACCGCCGAATCGACGTCGAGGGAACCGTCTTCAAAGAACGGCGTCACCATGGCCACGCCGACCGAACCGAATGTGCGCTTGGGTAAACTCGTATCGCTCATGCCAACGAAGGTACCAGTTGTCGCGACGAGGCTTTCTGGACTTCCGTCATCCATCGCATAAATGTGGCGCGGCGTACAGGCGTTAGCCTTATTCCATGAACACTGCGCACGGTTCGCCCTCTACCCCGCACGTCTTCGTTAGGCCCGCGGCCGCCATTGACGCCCTGACCATTGGCATCTTGCAGGCCGATGCCATGACCGAGGCTCTCGCCGCCTCCGTCGGAGACGACCTCGATGGGGAGATCGCGGCGCGCGTGAATCCCAACGTTTTCGCCGACGCTTGGTTGAGGGCGATAACCGAGCCTCCCAGCCCGGCGCACGGCGTATTCGTCGCCGTCGAAGACGGTGAGCTCGTAGGGTTCGCGGCGGTGGCTCCGCTGCAGGTCGAAGGCGCCGACGTCGGAGCCAATGGCATCAGACCCGCAGCAAATAAGCCGGCAAGAGAGACTGCCGAATGCACGCTGGAAGCCACAGAATCTGCTCACGGGCCAGAACCGGCCGCGAGAGGCACCTTCGATACGACAATGGGAGCGGAGAAGCCAACGAGCGAACCGGAAGCTGAGATCATCGCCCTCGAGGTCGCCGCAGCGCATCGCCGCCGAGGGCATGGTTCGCGTTTGCTCGCCTCGCTCGTCGACGAATGCAGACAGCGCGGGATTCGCCTGCTTTCAACGTGGTGCCTGGCAGAGGACGACGCGCGCACCGTCTTCCTCAATTCAGCGGGGTTCGCGCCCACCGGAATGCGGCGCATTCTCGCGGCCGGAGAAGCGACACTCACCCTACATCGCTGGCACACAACACTGTAAAAACCCCAGAATTCAAGGAGCTGCAAAATCTTCCTCATTCGAGGGAAATAAAGGAAAAAGTCAGGGTAGCTCTCCCCCTGGCAACCGTGGACAGGCCTTCCCACGGAGCACTAGTTTGGGCTCGTCCGATCACGCGAAACGAAGGCAATTCCAATGATTTTGATCATCGAACCCGCCGAGCTGCGGACTGAAGCTTCCACATCCGAGGATCTCGGGAGCGAAGCTCCTCAATTCCGCGTCAGCGACATCGCAAGTGAAATCAACGGCAAAATCAGGGGTGGAACGTCCGGGGCTGCCGCGATGTCCGCCGGGGATTACCTCGATGGCGCTCTCCGCGTTTCTGAGGAGGATCTCAACGAATACGGGGCTAGTCTGCGCACGACAGCCCTTCTCATCGAGGAAGCCGACGCCAACGAATCCCAAAACTACGGAGAAATCGAATCCGCCGTAGCGGGTGAAATGGGCAACGACCCAACGGGTACCCACATTGAGCCGTCGCTCAAATCCAAGCCGACCGAACGCACCAAAGAAACCGGGAATGCCGGGGCATACAACCAGACGAAGGCATCTCAACCGTTTGGAAATGCATTCCAAGCATTCGGCCAAACTGGGACGCTAGCGACAGGAGAGGCGATGAAAGCGACCGGAAGGGGCGCGCACACTCTCGGCATGACCCAAGAAGCACTCATGGACACGGCTGGAGAAAAAGCTTCTCATATGGGTGAGAACATGAGGAAGGACGAAGAAGCTACCGCTATGGGTTTGAGGGCAGCCGGAGAAAAAGCCGAATCCACATTGGACCGGACAGCAGATCAGATCGATCCATCACGCTGGCCGGGAGCCTCGGCGGTGCTCGGATCCACTAGTGCTGCCACGCATGCGACTGCAGACGTCACCCGATTCACGGCCGACGTCGCCGCCGCAAACTACGAATGGGGAGGAAAGGTCGATGAAAACATCATGAAAGGCATTGGCCACGGCATCGATCGCGGAGGCGATGTCGTTGAGAAAGTCGCAGACGTGTCCGGAGACGCCCTCAGCGGCGCTGGGCAAGCGACCAAAGACGCGGCGGGCGCGGTCGGAGAAGGCGCACGTAAATCAGGCAGAGCAATCGGCGACTTTTTCGGACGTTTCTAGCCGTGATCTACACGTTTCGCGTATCGCATCGTTCGCGCGACGAACACCACGCGGATTCCCAACTAATCGGCAAATCGAGGCTGATCGACGCCGCACGCTCTCAATGAAGGAGAAAGCAATATGCAATGGAGCGACATTAAGGATTGGAAAGCTTCAACGCTTTCTGGCCAATACGATGGCCTTAGTTCGAAAGAAAATAATGCGGACGAGTGGGGACGTAGGATCGTCGCACTCAACGAAGGCCTCAGCTGGGAAGGTCAGGCCCGCGCCGCCGCCGATAGCCGGTTGAAAGAGATCGAAAACGGTGTGTCTGCCTATATCGTGGGCGTGCGGGCAATGAAAACGGCGACATCGGCCATGCAGGATGCTATGCGCGAGGTTGAAGCGCTGGTCAACGATGCCCAAATGCGGGCGACAAACAACGGCTTCAGCATCGCAGATGACGGCACGGTCACCGACGAGAATCCGATCTCATGGCTGCAAGTCGGCGGAGCGAATATCGTCACGAATGCGGCTACCTCAGCTGTATCGGCCCTGATCCCAGGGGCTCTGATCCCAGGGGCTCTAGTGGGGAAAGCCGTCATAGATAATGCGCTAGCCGTCCGAGAAGCTGCCCTCAAAGAATGCGCGGCAAAGGTCAATGAAGCGGTCGAGAGAGCCGTTAAGGCCGATCAGGCGTATGCGGACGCACTCAATGAAGTCGGCCTAGGAAACGTCAAGCCGCAAACCAATCTCACGGGGGTCATCGATGGGCCGCTCCCCCAGCCGCAGGATAGAAATGATTCCAGGGCGAATGCCGAGTGGTGGGATTCCCTGACACCCGAGCAGCAACAAGAACTCATAAATAACGACTATCAAAAACCGGCATCGGAGCGCATCGGAAACCTTGACGGAGTGAACGGTTCTGCTCGCGACCAGGCGAATAGGATCAGCATAGGAAAAGACATCGAGCGCTACAAAGAAATGGAAGCTAGCGGCACTCTCACCGAAGAGGATCGCAAAAACTACGAGGAGCTCAAGGACCTCAACGAAGCTATACATCCCAAGGATCCCAACGCGGCGCAGCGGCAACTGCTTCTCTACGACCCCGTCGAGCCGGGAGAGGATCAAGACCAGCTCCACGCGGCCGTTGGCGTGGGCAACGTCGACACGGCAAAGAACATCGGCGTCCAAACCGGCGGTCTCGACACGAGCGTGGGAGGGAACATAGACGAGTACGTGAAGGACATGGAGAATATCCGGAACACCACCAACGGCGACACCGCCATGGTCACATACTTCGGCTACGACCCGCCACACCTGTTCAAGGGCGATAATACGGACCTTTCCGTGACAGACACAGAAAGGGCAGCAGCCGGAGGAGGCAACCTCGCCAACTTCCTCGAAGGTCTGCACGATTCCCGTCAAGGAGCTGGAGAGGCTGGAGACCCGCGGATCACTGCAATCGGCCATTCGTATGGCTCCACGACAACGGGATACGCATTGACACAGGTTCGCGACGGGGTGGTCGACTCCGCAGTCTTCTACGGTTCTCCAGGCGTTCCCGCCACGAACGTCTCGGACTTCAACGTGCCGTCCGACGCCGTGTACGCGATGCGAAACCCGGCGGACATTATTACCGCCATGCCCAATGCGAATGAAATGCCCGACAACCGTCCCTTCCCATTCCCCTCGGGGCATATGACCGAGACGACGGACCCGATGGGTATGCCGGGTATACAGCAGTTGAGGCCAAACCAGTACGCTCCAAATAATCCTTTCGAAGCCGACAAGGCACACACTGACTATTTCACGAAGGACCCTGGCTCAATCCCAGATAGTCAGAAAGACGTGGCCGCAGTCATCGACGGTACATACCACCCCCCTGAGTGATGTGAATCGCGGCGAGGCATGCGGGCCGAGATCAGACGATTCAGGCCCCATGCCTCAATCCGTCACAACCCCATGATCGAGTCGAGGCCCCAGGTCAGGCCGCCTCGGCCTCGCACGGAGCGGACCGCCAGGAGCACGCCCGGCATGAAACTCGACCGATCGAATGAATCCTGCCGGATAACGAGCTGCTCGCCCGGGTTGCCGAGCATCACCTGCTCGTGGGCGTTGAGCCCGCGCAGCCTCACGGCGTGAACGTTGACGCCGTCGATTCGCGCTCCCCTGGCGCCGTCGGGATCGGTCTGTGTGGCGTCCGGGCCGGCGGGAACTCCGGCCTCGGCGCGTGCCTGGGCAATCCGCGAGGCGGTCGAGATCGCCGTACCGGAGGGGGCATCGACCTTGTTCGGGTGGTGCATCTCGAGAACTTCGACCGATTCGAAGTACGGGGCGGCCTTCTCCGCGAAACTCATGACCAGCACGGCCGAAAGCGCATAGTTTGGGGCGATGACCGCGCTGCGGCCGAGCCTCTCGGCGGCTTCGCGCACCCGCCCCAAAGATTCCTCGGTCCACCCGGTTGTTCCGACGACGGCATCTGCCCCGGCCTCCAATATGGCCAGCGTATTCGCCTCGGAGGCCGCGGGAACCGAGAATTCGACGGCCACGTCGGCCCCGCCGAGGCTCTCAGACGAGATCGGGTCTCCGGCGTCGAGCCTGGCGGTCAGCTCCATGTCCTCGGCGGCCTCAACCGCTTCGCACACGGTCGCGCCCATGCGCCCGGCGGCACCCACTACTGCAACTTTGATAGTCATGGACCCAAGCCTAATTCGTCGCGGCCGCATTCGCCGACCTGCTCGCCGAGAGCAATCGTCTCACGCCGCGAAAGCTAGCGCCGTACGGGAGCAAGCGCGGCAATTTTCGGGTGCAGCAAGGACGCGACTCCAAAACCATCACACCGTGGGGGAAACCGCGGGAGGGCAACTTTTAGGATCCCCGGCTGGAGTACTCCAAAAGCAAAGAGCCCCGAGGATCGATAGGCTCGGGGACTTCTGACTTCGTCCATTCTTGACCGCGTCTGCGCGATCCCGGCACCATAGAAATACGAAAATTTAATATTGATGTTTGCATTTTCGATAACAGAATGCGTTTAAAGCATTTCATGCGAAATATGATCTTTAAATCGATGAAATAGTTGATTGTTCTTCAGGAAAATGATGTGAGGATTGAAATGGCAAAAGATTTGCAAGTTGATCTCGATAGCCTCCTTGCCGCTTCGGAAAGATCAGAGAATGTCGGTAAGGAGGTACTCGGCGTCAAGGGCTCCACACCTCTGGCGTCCGTCGCCTACGCACTGCCATCTGGAAGTTCGGGCGAGGCGGCGGCATTGGCCGGCCCGCATATGGACGCAATGGCAAAGCGGATCAGCGTTTCGTTGGAAGCGTTTTCCACAGCGCTCAAAAATGCCACGGGTGAATACAATGCCGCCGACGAAAACACGTCCGTCGATTTCGACGAATTTTCGACGCGGATATCCGGAAAGGTCGAATGATGGTCGATTGGCAGAACGTGGCAAGTTGGAAGTCTTCGATGGTCGACATTATTTTGGACAATCTCATTTGGGAACGAAAGAAGTGCTACGCGGCAGGTGAGTCAATTCAAGACATCGATACAGATGTTACTTGGTCGGGAGAAGGGGCCGATGCCGCCAAGGAGGCCTTGGGGCAACTGGAAGAGCAAACGTCTCTTATCCTGGCGGATTTCAGCAAGCTCATAAGCGCCACCGAACAAGCCGTGGAAGGCGTCAAAGAAGTCGAGAACACCGTGATGGAGGCCATTTCCCTGGCCAACGAATACAATTTCACCATCGCCTCAGACGGTTCGAAGGTCGAAGCGGCCGAGAACGATCCGACCGTTCAGGGCAAGCTTTCGGAGTGCTCAGGGCTCATTTCCAAGGCTCTGCGCAAAGCCGAGGAGACAGACGCCGCCTATGCGGCGGCGCTTGCCGAGGTCACCCAAGACCAGGTTCCCGTGACCGAAAGCCTCGGAGACGTCACTCCCGGGCTTCCGGACAGCCCGCCCGACGGCGCCACACCCGAAGAAGTCTCCGAATGGTGGAGCAGATTATCCAAAGGCGAACGCCAAAAATACGTTGATCTTTTCACAACCCCCGAGGAGCTGAACGACGAAAAGACACGCGAACGGGCGCGGAAATTCGCCAACCTTAACGGGATCGAAGGCTGGGCGCGCGACAGGGTCAACCGTTCGCTTCTCGAATGGGATATAGAGGATACGAAGCGCCAAAAAGACGCAGCGCCGGGAAACAACGGCCCAGGAGAGGAGTACACCGCTGAAGGCCAAGCAAGAAACCACGAACGGGCACGCTTGCGCGAGCGCCTGGAGGAGCTGGAGAAGCTGCGCGGCCAGTTGGGCGCTGAAGAGGGCAAACCTCCCAAACAGCTGCTCCTCTACGATCCAGCGACGGGCGAGAAAGGCCACGAAAATCTCCACGCGGCGGTCTCCTACGGCGACGTCGACAAGGCCAAGCACGTTTCGACGATCGTGCCCGGAATGACCACAACGGTGGACTCCCTCGTCGAACCCGCTGTTCGTGACATGGGCAACCTCCACCGGGTCGCCAGCGAAAAGGCGGGCGGCGATCCCGTGGCCGTTGTGACCTGGATGGGGTACGACGCTCCGGCCAGCCCTCCAGGCGACTGGGGTGTGTTTGAGCCGGAAAAGGCCCAAATGGGAGGCGACCGGCTAGTCGGTTTCGTCGAAGGGATCGACGCCTCGCACAAGAGCGAGGGGAACAACCTCCACCAGTCCGTTCTGGGGCACTCCTACGGTTCGACGACGTCGAGCCACGCCATGACCAAGGTCAAACCCGGAGTCGTCGACGATTTCGCGATGTACGGGTCCCCCGGGGCCCAGGGCAGCGGCGAAACCTACAACGTGCCGGAAGGCCACACCTACGCTATGCGCTACCGAACCGATTTCGTTGAAGCCGGTAGAAATGACCTGGTTTTCAACGAACTGGGCGAAGATCCGATGACTGATCGGAACATCAAAACGCTCGACTCCGGTTTGTCGCCATCGGAAGAAAAATACGAGAGGGCTCCTATAGGTTTTGAAGATCCACTCGTGGGGTACAATGCCCACACCGAATACATGAACGACGGCACGCAGTCGCAGGACCAGCTCGCCAACGTCATCGTCGGAAAGGCGGGGTGATGCGGCGGTTCGGCTCTAAGACGGAGAACCCGGATGAAAAGATAGGAATCCGGACGAAAGACGGGGAACCCGGCTGAGAGGCGAAAATGAAGCCTGAGCCGGTACGCCTGCGCACGCGTGCCTTGTGCTCCTGCGTTACTAGGAGGGGCCCTGAGCGAAGACGTCAGCCCATTCGCGAAAGCGCTTGCTCCCGCGTCACTGGGCGGGGCCGACGGTCACGCGAGAGCGCTGCGCGCGGGCGAGCTCGGCGGCGACGGCTGCGACGTCGTCGGCGGAGACTTCCCGCGAACGGCGCAGCGTCTCCCGCCGGGAGATAAGGGATCCGCGGATGATCTCAGCGTGGCCGAGCTGGTTCATCCGCGAGCCGACTGATTCCGAGCTGAAGGCGTGGTCGGCACGTGCACGTCGGTAAGCGGTTTCCAGCTCCATCTTCGTGACGGATTCGCTGGCGATCGCCTCCAGGCACCCCTCCATGATCTCCGCGGCGTCTTTCGCCGACTCAGGAGAACACCCAGCGTACAGGGCAAAAAGACCGCCTTCGTGATACAGGCCGGGAAAGGAGTAGGTCGAGTAGGCGAGGCCGCGCTTTTCGCGCACCTCCTGGAAAAGGCGCGAGGATGTTCCCCCGCCGAGGATTGTTGTCAGGGTATGCAACGCGTATCGGCGTTCGTCTTCGTCGGTCATCGTGGGCATACCAACGACGACGGCGCTCTGTTCGACGGGGCGTTCGATCGAAAGGTCGCGACCGGCCGGGTACTCGATGGGCGCGCGTCGCCGACGCTCAGCCGGCACGGCTCCTTCACGAAGATCCCATCCTGCACCGCGCAGCGACGCCTCAACCATCGCGCACAGCGCCTCGTGGTCCACTTTGCCGGCGGCCGTGACAATGAGTTCCGCGGGGCGATAGTTCTGTGTGTAATGGCCCGTAAGTTTCCCGTGTTCCAACCCCAGAACGCTTTCGGGCGTTCCGCCGATGGGGCGGCCCAGCGGATGCTCTCCCATAACGAGGGAGGCGATCTGCTCGTGGGCGACCTCGGAGGCGTCGTCGGCGTACATCGCAAGCTCCTCGAGGATGACACCCCGCTCCATCTCCATGTCGGTTTCTGCGAGGGTCGAAGATGTGACTATGTCTGCGAGCAATTCGACGGCGTCGGCGAGGTCCTCCTCCACGACGTGCCCGTAATAGTAGGTCAGCTGCTTACCCGTGCCCGCATTAAAGTTGCCGCCGAGGAAGTCGATGCGGTCAGCGAGGTCTTTCGCACTGCGCGTCTTCGTTCCCTTGAAAAGGAGATGCTCGAGGAAATGCGTGGAGCCGAGCGTGCCTTCCTTCTCGTCTGCGGATCCGGCCCCCACCCAGAAACCAACGGAAACGGTATGTATGTTCTCGACGTGTTCGGTCAGCACCCTGACTCCGCCCGGAAGTATCGACCGGCGGATGAGGGCTCCGTCATCCGTGAGAGACATGTCATGAGGGCCAGGGCATATGGGAAGATCGATGGTCGAAAACTCAGTCACCCGTCAAGGGTAGCCGACCCTGCCGCGAGTACGAAGTCTGGCATAGCCCATTCATATCCCGTTGCAGGGAACCGAATAGATTTCGCGGCCTCAGCCGCCCGCGGTATCTGGCACGTCCCCGTTGCAAAGAAACGAGTGCCCAAGCTCGTGGGCGAGAGTAAAACGTTGACGGCACGTCCCCGTTGCAAGGAAACGAGGTTGATTATCTCCCGGGTCGTACCCTCACGCCCTCTGGTAAAAGCGGTTCCATGTCTTTCAGTCAAAGCGCGGTTCCATAGCCCTTCAGTCAAAGCGCGGTTTCGAAGGTATGAAGGCTCTCGCGGAGGATCCGCGCAAAAGCGAGACGAGGCAAAATAGTGTGGGACGCCGCGAAATACCACGGGATGAGGCGCAAAATTGCAGAATGAACCGCGCAAGGGGGCGGCCTCAACAGACCGCCCCCTCTACTATTCGCAGCAGATTGAGATCGATGCTCTCACTCGCCGGAGCCGCCGGATCCTTCGCTGGAGCGGCGGCGCTGACGCGGTGTACGGCGAGACCCACGCTCCCGGCGCGCAGGGCGCTCAGCTTCTTCCACCTGCTCGGCCGCCGATGCCCCGGCCTCTTCTTCGACAACGGCGTGGAGTGAAACCTTGCCGCGGGGATCGATTTCGGCGATCTCGACCTCGATCTTGTCGCCGACGTTGAGGACGTCCTCCACGTTCTCCACTCGCCTGCCGCCGACAATCCGGCGAATCTGCGAAATGTGGAGAAGTCCGTCGCGCCCGGGGGCGAGCGAAACGAAAGCCCCGAAAGTCGTCGTCTTGACGACCGTGCCGACGAAACGCTCGCCTACTTCCGGCATCTGCGGGTTGGCAATCGCATTGACCGCCTGGCGAGCTGCTTCGGCAGAAGGGCCGTCGGTCGCGCCGATGAAGACGGTGCCGTCGTCTTCAATCGAGATCTCTGCGCCCGTGTCTTCCTGGATCTGGTTGATCATCTTGCCCTTGGGGCCGATAACCTCGCCGATCTTATCGACAGGAATCTTGACTGTGATGATGCGAGGGGCCGTGGCAGCCATCTCGTCGGGCCCGTCAATGGCCTCCGTAATGAGGTCGAGAATGGCGAAACGGGCGTCGCGAGCCTGACTAAGCGCGGCATCAAGAACTGCGGCGGGAATGCCGTCGAGCTTCGTATCCAGCTGAAGGGCCGTAACGTACTCGCGAGTTCCGGCAACCTTGAAGTCCATGTCGCCCAGCGCATCTTCAGCGCCGAGGATGTCGGTGAGGGTGCAGTACTTCGTTTCGCCGTCGATCGTGGCGGAAACGAGGCCCATGGCGATGCCGGCAACAGGTGCCTTGAGGGGAACGCCCGCGTTATAAAGGGAAAGGGTCGACGCGCACACGGACCCCATGGAGGACGAGCCGTTCGATCCCATCGTTTCAGAAACCTGACGGATCGCGTACGGGAACTCTTCGCGACCGGGGAGCTGAGATTCGAGGGCGATCTCGGCGAGGTGCCCGTGGCCGATCTCGCGGCGCTTGGGCGAACCGACGCGGCCCGTCTCACCCGTCGAATAAGGCGGGAAATTGTAATGGTGGATGTAGCGCCTCGACGTCACGGGTG
>CAUSGP010000062.1:0-10288 GCA_963531075.1 uncultured Actinomycetaceae bacterium
GCTCCTGAAACACCCAGTTAGTCAGTTGGTCGACCACCTGCTTGGTCATCTTCTTGCTTTCGATGGCTTGCTGGGAGCCCTCGTCGTAATCGAAGTCCTCGGGATAGACGACGATATCGACGTCGGGAACATGGCCAAGCTCGCGTAATTCCATCGGGGTGAACTTGACCTGCGCCGGGCCGCGGCGGCCGAAGACATGGACGTCGCGCACGGGGTTGTTTTTGAGGCCGGCCACAACGTTGCCGGGAATTTCCGTGGGCATAAGGTCTTCAACATGCTTGGCGAGGATGCGCGAGACGTCCAAGGCCACGTTTCCAACGCCGAGAACCGCGATATCGGTGGCTTCGAGAGGCCACTCGCGAGGATAGTCGGGGTGCCCGTCGTACCAGGCAACGAAATCGGCTGCCCCGTAGCAGCCCGGCAGATCAGCGCCCGGGATGTCGAGCGGGGCATCGGTCAAAGCGCCCGTCGCGATGATAATCGCGTCATAATACTCGTGGAGTTCCGCAAGAGTCACGTCGGAGCCGACGTCTACGTTGCCCAAAAGCTGGATGTCACCGCGCTGAAGGATATTGTACAGGGCGTCGATGATCGCCTTGATGCGCGGATGGTCAGGGGCAACTCCATACCGAACCAGGCCATAAGGTGCGGGGAGCCGTTCGAACAGGTCGATGGAAACGTCAAGATCAGACTTCGACAAAATGTCCGAAGCATAGATGCCTGCGGGGCCGGCGCCGATGACGGCGACGTTGTAGTGGCGTTCGTCCACGTGTGTCCTTCCTCGATAGAACCGAAGAAAGCTTATCCCGGCAGCCCCCTCGAAGTCCCATGCCGTGGCACGAACCACGAAATTCTCCGACGCATCACGTGGAAAGAAAGAACATTGCGAGCAAGTAAGCCCGATGCCCGGCGAAAAAGCGGGCCAATCACGTCACTGCCGACCCGGCGAAAAAGACCCGGCGACCATCCAGCAAAGAAGGGCGAACATCCAGCAAAGGAGTAGGCCGGGCCGGCCAAGGCTCCGGCCTACTCCCCTTCAACCGTCAAACGGTTACCGCTCAAAGGGTCTTCGCTTGAAAGGCCGTCAAACGGCCTGTGCTTGAAAGGCCGTCAAACGGCCTGTGCTTGAAAGGCCGTCGTTTAAACGGTCTTCGCGTCCAAGCGAATCACGCCGTAGGTCCATCCGTGACGGTGATAGACAGCGCAGGGTTGCTTCGTCTCCTCGTCTATGAAGAGATAGAAGGGATGGCCCACGAGCTCCATTTCGTACAGGGCTTGGTCGACCGACATGGGTTTGGCTTCGTATAGCTTCTGACGGACGACGACGGGCGAATCGCCCAATTGGTTTTCGACTTCTTCGCCGAGAACCGTCGGCACTTTGGCCGGCTCGGGCGCCGCCTGCTCTTTGACCTTGGGAATGTTGACGTCTTCCGGGGTGAGGGTCAGCGGTTCGCTGACGTGTCCATCGGAGCGTCTGTGTTCTTTGCGGCGATCACGTGCGCGCCTCAATCGTTCGAGAAGCTTTCCCGATGCCAGATCTAGAGCTCCATATCGGTCCGATGCCGCCGCTTCAGCCCGTATGACGGGCCCTTTGTCGATGACGGTGATCTCTATTCGCTCGGAGGTCTCCGCCTGTGCCGGATTCGGCTCATGGGTGATCTCGACGTCAACTCGTTGCGCCCGCGGCGCGAACTGCTCGATCTTCGAGAGCTTCTCATTGACGTGGGTGCGGAAACGGTCAGAAACTTCGGCGTTTCGACCTTTGACGATAATCTCCACAGTGCTCTCCTTGGGGTGGATTTTAATGGAACTGACGCTGCATCTCACGCAATCTCAGAGATGATCACCCCCTCCGGAGATTACTTCGCCCCATCGGGCGTTCGTATCGATGCCTCGATTATAATCGATCGCCCACCTCATGGCGAGGTTTAAGTCACACCGACTTTTCGATCTCGCGGATCTTTCGCGGCCGCGAGAACGACGGCGCCGATAACAGCAGCCCCCGTTCTTTCCAGTGCACGCGCGCAGCCCGCCAAGGTGGCGCCGGAAGCCAAGACGTCATCGACCACGATGCAGTTCGGCTTCCCGCGAAAGCCCTGCCGCGCTCGGATTTCTGAGGTTTTCCGCCGCCGTCCTCGCAACCCGCTTCCCGACGCGCGTCCTGATCTCAGCACGTCGACGACGCCGGCCCTCGCTCCGGCCGCCGCAAAACCCTCGGCGACGGCGCGTGCCATCCGTCCAACCACAAATCGGCCGTCGTGACGTCGCCGCCAACGCGACGGAGCTGGAATCACAAGAATGTCGCCTCGGGCGTGCACGGCTCTCGCCAGTTCGGCGGCGCGAATGGCGACGATTCTTGACACCACGCGCGTGAGCTCCTTGCTGACGACGTTCTTCCACGTGATGATCGCCCGGCGGCGAACGCCTTCGTACTCGCCGAGCGCCAAAACGGGGAAGATAGGCTCGAAATCGCCGGGAAGGGCGAGGCCGTGCCGGCTCGACCGCGGATGGAGCAGATACGGAGCACGCCAGGAAACGTCCAGCCATGCACCGGCGAGGTCCCGAGCGCACGCTTCGCACAGGCAGGTGTCCCACGCCCCACATCCGGCGCAGGACCGGGGGAAAACGAGGTCCATGAGTTCATTGATCACGTTCCCATCTTCGCTCCGGCAGCCAGTTCAAGGGCGTCCATCCACATATCCACAGCCGCGGTTGCGCTAGAGCCTGAAGGGGCCGGTGAGTGGGCCGGTGGAAGATCATCCTGGAAGCGCGACCGAAGTGACCGGGGGCACCGTGATGCTCCGCCATGATCCGCCCTCCCGCGAGTAAGCGACGTTTTTCTTCGTCAGAGCGATGATAGATCCCTCGTCGCGCCCCGCGGTGATCGCAACGGTATCCGCGTACGGAGCCATGAGCCGCTCCGACGGGCCACCGATTCTCACCGCATATAGCCCCCATTCGGAGCCCGTCGATGTTCGGCCAAGCACGGCAATTTTAGTGGGCCCTATCCAGGCGACGTCGACGACGTCTTCCAGGGGCTGGCCGATCGGCATTGGATCGCCGATTTGCGTGGGTTCGTTGCGGGCATCCGAGTTGCGGTGGATAGCTGCCGCCTGGATCGTCACTACGCCGGCCTGTTCGCTGACCACGACAATCCTCGAGCCATCTCGCGAAACCGCGATATCGCGGACTTTCGCACCGCGAAGCCAGGAGACCGGTATCGTCTTCTCCGTTTCCGACGAAGGGTTGGCAACGGTAAATGAACCCCCATTGTCGTACTCGCCCGACCATACCCAACCGAACGTGTCATAGGAGGGGGATACGAGATTCGCCCCTTGCTTGGCGACCCACCACGACCCCTTGGCGACGTCGAAAGCCACGAGCTGCGTTTTGTTGTTCGCGGTGGCGGCGAAGGCCGATTGACCGGCCTGGTAACTGGCCGCGATCGAATTGAGTCCGCCGCTTTGCGCGCTCTTGTCCTTCATGAAGCTCTTAACCACGCCTTCGCGCTGCAGCATGCCCGGAGCGCCATTCGATACGACGGACACTGGATAGGAGCCGAAAGGATAGGGAGGAAGCGACTTGGCAGCTTCGACTTTCAGAGGCGATCCGCCCACGGTGACCTTCACCGACCGCACGTCGTTCGACATCGAAAGTGTGCGCCGAATCTGAGCGACCATCAGCGCCTGCTGTTCAGGAGTGGCGGACAGAACCTGATTCGACAGATCGACCTCGGCTTCGCCGTTAGAGACAAACGTCTTCGTCACCTGAGTACCCGACGGTATGGCGGTGTGAACGCCGTCTGCCAACCACTGGGACGGCCCGGAGGCCAGGCCTTCGACAGCGTTGGTGGCAAAAGACTTCTTTAAGTAGTAGCGCAAATCCGCGACCAGATAATTCGAGTCAGACGACAGGAAGTACAGCGGAATTTCGACGAATTTTTGGGAAAAGAACGCCTTGGGGAGGAAAATGCCGTCGTCGAGGGAGACGATCCGCCACTGGCCCTTGGCATTCTTCGCCAATGAGAACTCCGCCGTCGCCACCGCCTCGTTACGCGTCTCCGTGAAGGTGCCTCCCGCGGAAACCGAGCCGTACGTCCCCACAGTGGCCTCCACGGCTCCGCTTTCGAGCGTATTCAACGCTATATTCTGGGTGTCCGGATACAGTCTGATCTGGGCGAGAGGCTGCCAATTGGCGGCCGCATCCGCATGAAGATACTCGCGGGCGACCGAGAAATTATCGTCCACCCCCGCCTGGCTCGCCAAAATAAAACCATTGACGATCTGCTGCGGCGTGGCTCCATCAGCGGGAGGCTGAGCCACTAAACCGACGGGCGAGGCGCTGTTTCCAGAAGGAGACACCTTTTCGACAGGGCCGGAACGAGGTATCTCCGCACAGCCGACGATCGCCAGCGTCAGCGCCAAAAACATCGCGGCGAAGCGTAACCTATTCATAAGAATCCTCCCTTTCCACATGCTCATCGGACCGATCGGATTGAGTTCCAGTGGCTCGCACGGGCTTTGGCGCCGCCTCACCCTCGTGGAGTTCATCCTGCGGAGCCACGACAACAGCCCCGCCCCACACCTCCTCGTCGGCGGCTACCCGCAGCGTGAGAGGATTCGTGTACTGCTCGCCAACCTCGCGGGGAACGCTCAAAAGGAAGGTCGATCCCACCCCCAACTTGCCCGCGCACACGAGGCGGCCCCCGTGGAGCATTGCGTCTTCTCGCGCTATGGTCAGGCCAAGGCCAGTGCCGCCGGATTTGCGCACGCGAGCGGTGTCAGCGCGCCAAAAACGATCGAAGACATGGGTTGCCTGTTCTTCCGACAGCCCTATGCCTCGATCGGAGACTTCGACGGCGACGGCGTTCTCACCGCCGACTACAAGTACTCGTATCGGCTTTCCTTCGGCGTGCTCGAGCGCGTTGACCACGAGGTTGCGAATGATCCGCTCGATCCGGCCTTCGCTTCCGTGTCACCGCGCGATTCCACCACGACCTCCACGCCGTTGGACTCGGCAAGCGGTTTTTGGGCTTCGACGACGGCGTCGACAATCTCCCTTAGGTCCGCTTTGGTGCTCGCGAGGGTCATGGCCCCGGCGTCGTACCGGGAAATCTCCAGGAGGTCGGAAAGCATGACGTCGAGGTTGATGAGCTGATCGTGCTGGAGCTCCGCGCTGCGGCGCAAAACCGAAGGAAGGTCGCCTCGCCTGTCGTAAATGAGCTGGCCTGCCATGCGAATCGTCGTGACGGGCGAACGCAGCTCGTGTGAGACGGCCGAAACGAACTCCTGCTGGACCTTTGACATGCGTTCGAGCTGCGTGAACTGGTCCGATAAGGAGGAGGCCATCTGATTGAAGGAACGAGCCAGCTCGGCCAATTCGTCGCGGCCTTTGACTTCCATTCGAGCGTCAAACCCACCCTGGGCGAGAATGCTCGCATTTCGTGAGGCCTCATGAACCGGACGAAGCACGAGCCGCACGATGAGGGCGGCGCTGACGGCGACGAAGAGTAGCAGGACACTGGCGCCTATAGTCAAAATGCTCGTGACGATTTCGGCCGTGTACTCTTCGGATTCCAGTGAGAAACTGATGTAGAACTGATAGTAGCCCGCACCCGGCAATCTGATCCGTGAGCCGACGATGATTCCAGGAACCTTTTTACCGGTTGTCGTCGGAATTTCGACCGACTGCCAATGTATCGAATCGTCAGCGGCCACAGCCTTTCTCATCTGCTTGGTCACGCTGGCTCTCACCTGAGCAGAAGACTCGGTCGCAGGCTCGGCGATTTCGAACACCGCGGGTTCCGACTGCTTCGATCGCAAGAGCGCCGCTCCCACGGAGCCCCCGGCCGAATTGTTCTGGGAGGCGACAAGTTCGTTCGCGATCTGTTGAAGCTGACCGGCAGTCGGTGAATTGGCTACCTCGATCTGCGTTCGCGCCCGCGATCTGGCAGACACGTACTGATCGATATGGTTCGAAACCGACCGTTCGAAGAGCTGGCGGTTGACTTGGTGAAGCACGATGGTTCCGACGAGGCCCACCAGTAAAACGCCCAACGCGCAAATGCTCGCCACCACCCTGGCGGTCAAAGACGAGCGAATCCATCTGCGCAGGGCCCCTGCGCGGGCGCGGAGCGCCCGCGCCAATCCTCCTCTGGCGCTGGCGCCCAACAAGTGAGCCGTACTCAACCTCAGGCGCTCACTCTTGCGCAGTTCCCGCACGATACCCCACGCCGCGTACTGTTAAAACAACTTCGGGATGGTCGGGATCGTGCTCGACCTTGGACCGCAGACGCTGAATATGGACATTGACCACTCGAGGATCGTGAGACGACTGCCTGTACCCCCATACCTGTTCCAGAAGCTCTTCACGCGAAAAGACCTGCCACGGCTTGCGCGCCAAAACGGACAGAAGTTCGAACTCCAATGGGGTGAGATGAAGAACTTTGCCGGCCCGCTGCACCTGATGGGCTTTAAGATCGATCGTCAGGTCGGAGACGCGAAGGACCTCGTGCTCCGGCTCCTGCCTGCGCAAACGAGCTTTTACCCTGGCCAAAAGCACCGAATTCTCGAAGGGCTTGGTGACGTAATCGTCAGCTCCAGCCTCCAGGCCCGCAATCACGTCGACGGAGTCGGTTCGGGCGCTCATCATGATGATCGGAACGTCGGACTCTTCGCGAATGAGCCGACAAACCGAGACGCCGTCCAATCCCGGAAGCATCACGTCCAGTAGCACAAGATCGGGCCTGTCGGCCCTGAAAAGCGGGAGCGCATTATTGCCCGTCGCGCACACGCTCACATCAAAGCCTTCCGATTCGAGTATGAGCGCGAGCATTTCGGCAATGGCCGGATCGTCGTCAACAACAAGGATACGTGTGCTCATGTGCCTATAGTCTCATGTTTATGGTTGTTTTTAACGGATGTCCACGCTGGTAAGCATTTCCATCCCGAATGTCGAACACTCTCGACAGCGTCGAGACATTCGATTTGAGATCGCCGATGCGTCAGGAGAGTAGGATCTCTTGATGTCCCGACGGCACAGCCGACCGGCTCTTTGCCAAGTCGGCTCACCTCGCCGATCGAATTCGCCCACCCCGGCCAAGGAGGCCCGCGCCTGCGGAACGATCGGCGAAGGGCAGCCGCCGGAAATTGACATCACTCGATTCGGCGGGCTTCATGCTCCAAAAGAATGGGAATCCCGTCACGTACGGGATAGGCCAGTCTGGGTTCGGCCCCGGGTACGGCTACGAGTTCGAAGCCTTCCGGCCCGTTGGCTTCTTCCAACTCCGCTCCCGTGACCGGGCAGCGGAGCGCCTCCCGCAGCCATTCAGGAAGCGCAGGCGGTGCCGAAGCCTGCGTTTGGCCCGAAGGCGATCGCTGTCCGTCTCGCTCGGCCATCACTCATCCTCCTCGGCATCATGCTGATCGTCCCCCGACCTGGCTTCCGAAGGATCGGCGCCCTCCTCAGGGCTCGGAACGAGACTGAGCCGCACTCTGGCTTGGGGCGGGGCCGCAATGTCGGCGGGCCTTCGAACCTCGCGACGAGCCGGCTCGGGGGCTGGAGGCTCACGCAGCGAAGCTTCGCGTATGGCGTCGGCCAAGGCCATGAGATCGTTGGTCGACGGCGGCGCCGGAGCGAAATCTGTCTGAAGCCTGACCATCTGCCAACCGTGCGGAACGGTGACCGACTGAACGTGTGCAGCGCACAGGTCGAACGCCCCCGGTTCGGCCACCGGGGACAGCGGCCCGATAACCGCGGTGGCGTCCTCATACCCGTACGTCATCGTCGCGACGGCGGGCTCGTGACAAGATTGACGGGAACATTGACGGACGTGGCTCACATCCCCCAACGGTACCATCACCGGCGCGAGCGGCGCTTGGGACGCTAGGCTTAATCACATGTCGCGTTCCTTCATCCCCCCTCGCGGACACGCCCGCCGTCGCGATCGCCACGGACGCGGGCTACGCGGCCCGATCGTCCCTTTCTTCGTTCCGGCTTGGCGCACGCGCGCCGACAAATTCGACGACGTCGTCGCCGCGGACCTCGCGCAGTATCGGCGGATCTTGGGCGATGAAATGGCGCATATCGACTACGGGGTGCTGGATGTGCCTGAGACCGAACCGGCACCTTGGGAACGGGGGATACCCCTGGCGAGATACCTTCCCTTCGAGCGGGGAGCACAGATCACTGGCCGGATCGTTTTCTACCGAATGCCGATACTGCAAGCGGCGAAACGCACATTCGAACCGCGCATCTTCATTCACGACATCGTCACGGAGCAACTGGCCAGCGCACTCGGGCGGCCGGCCGAGGAAATCGACTATCTACGGTGACCGCTCTCTGTGCGAGTGCGCCGGGAGCCCGCATCAGCCTGGCCTGCCGCCCCGCAAACGGCTAGTAAACGCCTAGTTCGCCGAGCCCGCGGGGACGTAACCGAGGGCAATCCTTCGGCTCTCCTCGCTAAGGCCGGAAGAAGCCACGGGAACCCAATCGAGGCCCAGGCCGTCCTGGACTTCCGTGGATGTCGCAACCGCGGTTGAAACCGGAGCGGTCGAAGCGTATCTGACGGCTACCGCGCCTTTGGGCATGTCAAGGACCCCTTGAGAATTGGGGCCTATATTCGCACGCACCGGCTCCATTTCCCTGCCGGATTCAGATATGGGGGTGGCGGTGACGGTCGCCCGCTTGTCCCCGGCTACGGCAACGACCCGAGCCGTCATGGGGCCGTAGACCGCAGACCCCGCAGCTTCAGCGGGGCGTGGAGCTGCCCAGGCGTCGTCAGACGGAGCTCCTTCGGCGCGTTTGGAAACCGATCGTGCCCCCGCCGCAACAGGCTGAGAGGCCTCGACGGAAACGGACGTCTGACCGGCTGGAATCCCTTCCAATGAAAGGTCGAGAACCGCTCCGGGCGCTATCTTCACGCCCCTGCCACCGGGAAGCGGCTTCTTGCCGGCGTCGGAAAAGGTCGATACGTTCGCCGTTACGGCTTTACCGTTCGGGTTGGCGAGCCTGGGGCTCGCGCCTCCGGTCTTATTTATGGGGACACCGGGGATCGTGAGGCTTCGCCCCGCCTGCGAGGGGGTAATGAAGCTCACGCCGGTCGGCGTGTATCCGTCAAGGGCCGCCGCCTGCATGGAGACCGCGACTCCGCCGGACTTCGTGGTGACGTGGAAGGCCACCCTGTCCTGGTCCGAGAGCGAGCCGTCCAAAAGTACGCGTTTGGTCGCTTTGGAGGGGACGACGACGGTGCTGTTCGCGCCGAGCTCGGCCTTGCCCACCCCCGTGTGGGCGGCAAGGCTGACGGTGACCGCATTGGCGCCGGGATTGGTGAGTATGAGCTGATTGGATACCCCGACCTTCGCCGAGGAGCCCACGATCCACTGGTCGAGAGCGGCCCTTTGACACGGGTTCATCGCGATGCCGCGCAGGTCCCCGCCGACCGCCGTGTGGAGGGTGCCGGCGGCCAATTCAGCGGCGCCGGTGGCGACGGAATCCGTCGAGATAACACCCTCGAGGGCGGAATCCTCGGCCGCGAAGGCGAGCTTACCCACGGTCGGAATTTTGCGCGTGCCGTCAATGCGGGTGCGCGGAGCCTGCCCGCCATCGGTCGAGGCAGCTACCGCCCACGAACGCACCCTGATGGATTCATTAACGTTGCCGACATTCACGCCTTCGGCGACCGTCCTTTGAAATTTGCCCCCGCAGGCGAAACTCAGCGGCGCCGGGGGTGCCGCCACAGCTGAAGCGGACGTCCTCTGCGGAGTCGAAGGCGCTTGAGAAAGAGCCACCGCGCCACCCGCGCAGGCGACCGCGAGGGCGGAGATGCCACCGACAATTCGATGCTTGATCACTCGCTCACTCTCTTCCTTCTCAGCGGCAGGGCCGGGACGACGGCTGCGATGGCCACGACGGCCTGACCGAAGGCGACGAGCAAACCACGGCCCGCATCGAAGTCGACCTCAAGGCGGCCTCCCCCACTCGGTAGCTTCCAGGCTTGCCGCCAACCATCGGCGACCGGCGCGAGCTCCTCACCGTCGACGCTGGCCGACCACCCAGAATCAGCCCGCTCGGCCAGAACTAACCGTCCACTTCCGCCCATGGAGGACACCCGAGTGTTCGCCCCGATGTCACCCGAAACGAGGTCCTTCCATTTGCCGCCCGTACCGGCCTGCAGCCTGGATGTCGCATACTCGCTCTGGCGGACCCTCCAAAAGGAACCGCCATCGGCGGTGGTGACGCATTCAGCCCCCCCTATGGACTTCAATCCGGCGACCCGAGCCTTCTTGGC
>CAUSGP010000063.1:0-10269 GCA_963531075.1 uncultured Actinomycetaceae bacterium
GTAAGGTCGTCCTCATCGCCGCGCACGGCAACTCGCTGCGCGCCATCGTCAAGCATCTCGACGACATCTCCGACGACGACATCGCAGCCGTCAACATCCCCACTGGTATTCCGCTGGTCTACGAGCTGGATGAGGAGACGCTCAAGCCCGTCGAGAAGGGCGGTCATTACCTCGACCCCGAGGCCGAGGCGAAGATCGCCGCGGTGGCCAATCAGGGTAAGTGAACTCGAACCGCCGACGTCGTCTCCGACGCCACCCCGGCGGAAGATAAGGGGGAGAAATCCGCTCTTTCGGGAAGCGGCGTTACCCCAGCTTGACCGTGGCTAGCCTCCCGGCATCGGTTCGTGAACGCCGGTGCCGGGAACCCGCCGAACGGCAAGGTCAAGGCCGTCTCTCAGGAGCCGAGGGCCTCGTTGATTGCACTGATGGCGGAAAGCACTGATACGCCTAGAAAAAAGATGCCGATATACTGGACGGGCACGAAGAAGAGGCTGTGCTGGTTTTTCATGGCTTTCTGCGCGATCTTTCGCTGTTGTTCGGCGACTTCGTCGATGTAAGCGGATGCGTCCGGAACGCGCGGAACGATGCCGGGTGCGATCTCAAAGGTCCCGCTGCGAATCTTGTTCGTCAGATCTTCTCGAACGAACTCAACGTACTCCTCGACTTTGGTGCGGGCTCGGACGATATTGAGCCACCTCCCAAGGAAAAAGGACAGGCAACCCGCCACGGCGAATAGGACAGCGATCGCCAGAAATGCGCCATTTGGAATTTCCCATTTGCCCGGCTTCGTGTGACCCGTCGCTTGGGCGACAAGCGATCCGGTGAAGCCGCCCGCCAGCATTGAAACGAGGACGATGGGAAGCGCCCATCCTTCCCAAATAATCATAGCTGCCAGAATATGCGACGCAGAGCTTTCAAAACAAAGGGGAGACTAAGATTCGCACAATATTTCCTGCAGTCTGCGGGTCAACGTGTCTCTTCTGAGAATGCCGACAACCCTAACATTGCTTTGCCGGGTGTGATGGGCGTTGCTTATAGGCAACTGAGGGCATCGTGGATATGTCTGCGGACGGCTGCGCCGGGGGTGGCCGTCCAACGGTAAATTCGCTGCGGGGTGTGTGCGCTTGCAGAGCTTGGATGCGAGTTGCACCCCGAGTGTCTGTGAAACCGGCTACGGAAGTGCTTCGAAGGGGGAAGTGGGGCTCGGAAAAGGGTGGGTCACATGACGGTTCGCTGTGTCCGTCGATGGTAATAACGTTGGAAAATTGCGGAAAACAGGCGACGCTTTACCCATGGTAAAAGTTGTCTAACGCGTTTTGGACGACTTCGCAATGGGGTAAGAAAACCTATATAGAAGGGCGGACCTTACCCCTTTAATGATAGAATGTCTACTTGGAACCGGTCTGAAGTGAAGGGAATGGGACCGCAATGTCCTACACAATTGGCGAGACGGTCGTTTATCCGCATCATGGTGCGGCCCGCATTGAAGACGTCTTCACGCGCAAGATTCGCGGTGAAGAAAAGACGTATCTCAAACTCCGCGTCGTGCAAGGAGATCTGGAGATTCAGGTGCCTGCGGACATGCTCGAGGACGTCGGGGTGCGCGACGTCTCCGACGACGAACAACTGGAGCAGGTGTTCACCGTTTTGCGGGCGGGCGAGGTTGAGGAACCCTCGAATTGGTCCCGCCGGTACAAAGCGAATTCGGAAAAGTTGACGTCCGGCGATGTCATCAAGGTGGCTGAGGTGGTGCGCGACCTCACGCGTCGCGACGCCGACAGGCACCTCTCGGCGGGGGAAAAGAGGATGCTTTCGCAGGCTCGACAGATTTTGGGGTCCGAGGTTGCGCTTGCGCGTCGGGTCTCCGAGCGCGACGCCCTCGAACTGCTTGACGAAATTCTCCGCGAATCGGTCGCCTAGTGCGTGGTGCCGCGGTGGTAGTCGCCGCAGGAAAGGGGACGCGGTTCGGTTCGCAAGGGCCCAAAGCTCTTGAGTTGCTCGTCGGCGAGCCGCTGCTTGTCCATGCCGTTCGCGCGATGTCCGTCTCTCCAGTGATTGATCGAGTCGTTGTAGTGGCTCCGGCCGATCGGATCGACGCCTTCGATGCAATCCTTCGAACCGCCGGAGAGCGGTCGGGAGCGGGGGCGGAGGCTGACGTCGTCGGCGGTGGACGAACACGCCAGGAATCCGTCGCTCTCGGACTTGGCCATGTGCTCGACACCTTCGGATCGGCAAAGGATTCCGATTGCGTTCTCATCCACGACGCCGCGCGCCCACTCGTGCCCGGCGCGGTAATCCGGCGCGTCGTCAATGCGTTGGCCGCAGGGCATCCGGCCGTCGTTCCCGCGCTTCCGGTGGCGGACACGATCAAACGAGTCGAGCGCGTCGCCGAGGGCGAGGCAGACGCCGATTTGGAGCGTGTTGTCGAAACCTACGACCGCACCTTGCTGCGCGCCATGCAAACCCCGCAGGGTTTTCATCTTGAGACGATTGTTCGGGCGCATGAGAATTTTGCTGAGCGAGGCGAAACCGAGGCGAGTGCCGCCCCCGACGACGCCGCCCTCATCGAACGCGCTGGCATCCCCGTGGTGCTCGTGCGTGGAAGTGAGCGGTCGATGAAGATCACGCGTCCGCTCGACCTTGCGATTGCGCAGATGCTCGCCGACGACCCTTCGCTCGGCACCTGACTGCTGAGGTTTTTTGGGGCGACGTCTGACCGCGGAGGCTCCGTCTTG
The DNA here is from genome assembly GCA_963531075.1 of uncultured Actinomycetaceae bacterium. GTDB lineage: Bacteria > Actinomycetota > Actinomycetes > Actinomycetales > Actinomycetaceae > Peptidiphaga. The sequence continues at coordinate 2,736 of CAUSGP010000063.1, forward strand.
TTCGTCCTTGTCCGTCGTGCAGGCCTTTAACACTTTGTCGCATATGCGGCACGGCGTAATAATTTCTGCATGGACATTCGCGTGGGAACAGGAATCGACGTGCACGCCTTCAGCGAGGATCCCTCGCGCCAGCTCTTTCTCGCATGCCTTCAGTGGCCCGGCGAGCGCGGGCTCGACGGGCATTCCGACGCCGACGTCGCCGCCCACGCCGCCTGCGACGCCGTCCTCATCGCATCGGGAATCGGGGATCTCGGCACGGTCTTCGGCACTGACCGGCCCGAATGGGCCGGAGCCTCGGGCGGCGCGCTCTTGGCCGAAGCCGTGCGTTTGGCCGGAGCCGACGGTTGGACGATAGCCAATGTTTCGATCCAAATCGTAGGGCAACGCCCCCGTTTTCTGCCGCGCAAGGCCGAAGCGGAGGAGGCTATGGGCGACGCCGTCGGCGCTCCCGTCAGCGTCTCGGCCACCACCACTGACCGTCTTGGATTTACCGGAAGAGGCGAAGGCCTGGCCGCGATCGCAACCGCGCTGGTTCGCAGGGGTTGATGTTCGTTCGTGTGGGGTGATGTTCGTTAGCGAGGGATGACGCTGTGATTCGCGGGGAGGGACGGCTGGCTTGCGGGGAGCAGAGCTCGTCTGCAACCGACGCTCGCACGCAAGGGTAACGCCCGTTATTCCGCTATCCGCTGTCAGGATAAAAGCCGCTGCCGTGATTGCCCGTGCTCTGGATCCGTACGTACTCTCACAGTATGAGTTCTACGTTTGATGCCAAGAAGGCCCTGATCGTTCACGCACACCCCGAACCGGCGTCGTTCTGCACCTCGCAGATGCAGGTGGCGCGCGACGAGCTGGTGCGGCAGGGCTACGAAGTCGATGTCATCGACCTGTACGAGAACAAACTGGACCCTGTGCTTGATCGCGGTGAGTTCGAGGATGTCGAAGAGCCGTTCAAGCCGCAGAATGAGCATCTGAAGGCTATCAAGGCGGGCACCCTGAAACCGCGAATTCGCGAGGACATCGATCGCGTGCTCGCCGCGGACCTCCTCGTCTTCTCCTTCCCTCTGTGGTGGTTCTCGGTTCCCGCGATCCTCAAAGGCTGGGTCGACCGTGTTTTCGTCACAGGTGCCGTTTTCGGCGGAGATTATGGGATTCTCGACGAGGCCGCGCTCGTGGGCAAGCGGGCCGTCGTGCTCACGACCACCGGCGGGCCCGAGGACATGTACTCCGAGGGCGGGGCGCTCGCTCCCATTGAGAACTTCCTCTTCCACGTCAACGAGGGTATCTTCCGGTTCGTGGGGTACGAACCGCTCAAGCCCATGGTCACCTACGGTCCGGCGCATCTGGATGACGGGCAGCGTGAGAAGGCGCTCGGAGCGGTGCGATCCGAATTCGAGAAGATCAACGAGCGTCCGCGGGCCTGAGACGCACGCAAAACGCCGGTTTGGGAGGCGGCTGTTGTGGCAATCGCCGCTTGAGATGCATGCGAGACGCGAAGGCTTCCGTTCTTGTCGGTTCCCGATGGCGTGATGTGCGTGGCTCGCCCCATCGGGAACGCGCTCTCAGCCGGATGTGCGGGCTTTTATGCGATCATCGGATCGATGGGACGTGCTCGATTCGGGCCGGACGGGAATAAACGTCGCCAAACCGACCAGCAGAAGGATGATGATCCCTAGAATTCCGTAGATGGCCACGTCTTTCTTCGGTTGGCCGCTGGTGATGCTTGCCAGCGTGATGGAGCTGGAATACAGGACGGAGGAGAGGCAAGAGACGGCCCTCCCCGTGGTCGCGTAGAGGCCAAACATTTCGGCGCTCGCCCCCGGAGGCGAAACCCGAGCCAGATAGGAGCGCGAGGCAGCCTGCGTCGGGCCGACGAAAACGCACAGGGCCAGGCCGAAAACCCAAAAGACGACCGGACCGGCCGGCTTGCCCAAGAAGACGATGAGCGCGAGTGTGCACATGGCGGTGAGCGACCCGATGATGACCTTGCGCGGGCCCACTTTGTCGTCCAATTGCCCGAAAATCACAGTCGCGACGCCGGCCACCAGGTTGGCCGCGATGCCGAACAACAGCACCTCGTTCTTCTCGAAGCCGAAAGCCACGCCCGCCAATACGCCGCCAAATGTGAAAACCCCGGCTAATCCGTCGCGGTAGATCGCCGATGACACGAGAAACCAAACGACTGAGCGGTCCTTGCGCCACAGGTGTTTGATCGAGTGGCCGAGCTCCGCATACGATCCGAAGAAGCCGCGGGAAGGCTCGCCCGAGGGAGGTTGATTGCGCGAAGTCACCAGGAGAGGCAAGCAAAAGATGAGGGTCCACAAGGCACACACCACCATCGAGACGCGAATGTTCATCGCGTCCTCGCTCGTCACGCCGAACAGGCCGACGTCGGGCTGAATGAACCCGAAAAGCAAGATGACGAGAAGCAGAATCGAGCCGATGTATCCCAGCCCCCAGCCAAAGCCGGAGACCCGGCCGACGTTCTCGGGAGTCGAAATGTCGGAGACCATCGAGTTGTAGATCACCGAACCCACCTCGAAAACGAAGTTGCTGACGGCGAGGAGGGTCAGGCCGAGCCACACATAGTGTTCGGAGGGCCTGACGAAGAACATCGCCCCCATAAGGCCGACGAGCGCGAGGGTCGTGACGGTCAGAACGGTGTGCGTCTTGCCCGTGCGGTCTGCCCACTGGCCGAGAGCCGGCGCCGCGAGTGCCACGAGGACTCCCGCGAGCGCCGTCGTCCACCCGAGATTCGCGTTGGCTGATTCGCCGAAGAGTTGGGGGGTTGTCAGGTAGACCGAGAAGACGAACGTTGTGATGACCGCGTTGAAGGCGGAAGAGCCGGCATCCCAAGATGCCCAGATGACGACTTTGCGGGTGAGGAAAGCTGTGCGGGTGCGTTTGACGCCGTCGTCCGTGTGAGTACTCATGCCCATAACTTTACGGCCCGGACGGTACATTGACACAACGTTCCCGTAGCTTATTTTGAAGATTGGTGAGCCGATCGAGCTCAGGGAGGCGCGGATTGGTTACCCTAGGGGGGTGAGCCTGAAGATCTACGATTCCGCCACGCATTCGCTGCGAGACTTCGAACCTTTGGAGCCGGGCAAGGTGGGGATCTACCTGTGCGGGGCAACCGTTCAGGGAGCCCCCCATATCGGCCACGTGCGTTCGGCGCTCGCATTCGATGTGCTTGTCAGGTGGCTGCGTCGCAGCGGCTACGATGTGCGCATGATCCGCAACGTCACGGATATTGACGATAAGATTCTGGGGAAATCCGCGGAAGCTGGCCTGCCCTGGTGGGAGTGGGCCTATCGTTATGAGCGCGAGTTTTCCGAGGCATACCGCGTACTAGGGGTTCTTCCGCCGACGTACGAGCCGCGTGCGACGGGGCATATCACGGATCAGATCGAGCTTATTCGAACCATTCTCGACGCCGGCCACGCCTATGTCGGGAATGCGGGAAACGTGTACTTTGACGTCGCCAGCCTTCCCGACTACGGGTCGTTGACTCGCCAATCGGTGAAGAACATGGTGGTCGACGAGTCAGATCTTGAGCCTGATAAGCGCAACCCCCACGATTTCGCCCTGTGGAAGGCCCCCAAGCCGGGTGAGCCCGAGACGGCCTCGTGGGAGGCGCCGTGGGGGCGCGGGCGGCCGGGGTGGCATATCGAATGTTCGGCGATGTCTGGCCGCTATTTGGGCGAGACGTTCGACATCCACGGAGGTGGGATCGATCTGCGTTTCCCGCATCACGAAAACGAACAGGCCCAGTCTCACGCGGCGGGGCGTGGGTTCGCGCGTTATTGGATGCATAATGCGTGGGTGACGATCGAGGGGGAGAAAATGAGCAAATCGCTCGGCAACTCCCTGACCGTCGAGGCCGTCGCGCGCGAGGTCCCGCCCGTCGTCTTGCGGTTTGCTTTGGGAACCGTGCACTACCGTTCGACGGTCGCCTATTCGTCCGCGACCCTCGCTGAGGCGCAGGCCGTCTGGGACCGTCTGGCCGGTTTCGTCACGCGGGCGGCGGAGCTTGAGGAGGTCGGCGTTGACGAAGTTGCTTCGCTCGGCCCGGCGGATCTTCCCGCTGAGTTCACGGCGGCGATGGACGATGATCTCAATGTTTCCGGTGCGCTTGCGGTGGTGCACGACGCCGTCACCAAGGGGAACACCGCTTTGGGAAAGCGCGACGTGGACGCCGTTCGCCGTGCACAGCTGCAGGTGCGTTCAATGCTTGACGTTTTGGGCCTTGATCCGCTCAGTTTCCAGTGGCGGAGCTCCGGCGGAGCCGATTCGGCTCACGCGGCTTTGGACGTGCTGGTTTCCGACATGCTTGAACGTCGAGCGGCCGCTCGCGCCGCCAAGGATTGGCCCGCCGCGGACGCGGTTCGGGATTCGCTGGCTGCGGCTGGCGTGGTGGTTGAGGATTCGCCAGAGGGCGCTCGTTGGCACCTGGAGGGACGCTGATGGCAGACGGCCGGACGAAACGCCCGAAAGGGAAGAAGGGGCCCACGGCTGGGTCGGGCGGGAACAATCGCCGCAGGCTCGAAGGCAAGGGGCCCACGCCCAAGGCTGAGGATCGCGTGTATCACCCCGCGCACAAGCGCAAGCTGGCCAGTGAGGCGGCTGCGCGCCAGGAGCAGGCCAAGCGTGCCAGGGCCAACTGGCTGCGTCCCGGCCTTGCCCTCGCGCCCGGGCACGAGCTCATCGCCGGTCGCAATCCGGTGCTTGAGGCCGTCCGCAGCGGGATTCCTCTGACTCGCGTCTTTGTCTCCGGGGGCGTGGCGAGCGACGAGCGCCTAGGCGAGGTGGTGCGCACAGCCACGGCTCTTGGAGCTCCCCTTTTCGAGGCGTCACGTTCGGAGCTGGACAAGATGACGAATGGGGCCGTTCATCAGGGGGTGGCAATCGAGGTGCCGCCTTATGAGTACGCCGATGTTGAGGATCTCATCGATCGTGCGGGCAAAGGCGCGCGGTCGGGGCGGGCTGGCCTTCTTGTCGCTCTCGATTCCGTCACCGATCCTCACAACCTCGGGGCGGTTATGCGTTCGGCCAGCGCGTTTGGGGCAGACGGGGTGCTCGTGCCCGAACGACGCTCGGTCGGGGTCAATGCGACGGTATGGAAGGTTTCTGCCGGGGCGGCGGCGCGCGTCCCGGCAGCCCAGGTCGTCAATCTGGTTGCGGCTCTTGGAAAACTGAAGAAAGAAGGCTATTTTGTGGTGGGGCTGGACGGCGGCGGCGATACGATGGTCGAGGACATCGGCTTCGCCGACGCCCCCCTTGTGCTTGTGACCGGCTCGGAGGGCAAGGGCTTGGCGCGGCTCACCCGTGAAACCTGCGACGCGATAGCTTCGATTCCCATTGCGGCCGAGCTCGAATCCCTCAACGCTGCCGTTGCCACCGGGATCGCGCTCTATCAAATCGACCGCCTTCGCGCGCGCTCACAGTAGGAGAAACGATGGTTACTTGGCGTCCTGTCAGCGGCGACATTCTGCGACTCGATCCCGCTCTCGCATCGGTGGGCGACATCGAGGAGTTCTTCGCCGAGCGTCGAATTCCCGCGAGAGGGATCGCGGTAGGTGAGGACGGGTATCGGATTGAGCTGGCGGTCACCGGCCGCCGCAGGCGCATAGCGGTGCTTGACGAGGAAGGGAATGCTGCGCCCGGCCCCACGTTGGGCGAATTCGTCGAAGAGATGGATGGAAGCCTCCGCAAGCTCCAAATCGACCTGGGCGGAATCATAGCCTGGGGAGACATTGACCTCGGCGAAGTCGACGTCGAAGGCGATGATGTTGACGATTCTTCCCTTCAGTCGGTTGACCGCGAGCTTTATGACGACGTCGGCGATGATCTTCCCGATTTTAAGGGGCCGATGCTCATCGTCTCGGATATCGCCCTGGCGGAAATGCCTGGGCTGGCTGCGGCCAACAGGCGTTCTCTTGCGGCATTCCGTATGGGTGATGGCGCGTGCGCCGTTGCGATGGAGCTCGACGGTACAGAGGATACCCAGCGGGCGATCAAGCCCGGGTTCGCCATCGCTTTGAGCACCGATCCTTCGGGTTTGGACAACCCGGTTCTTTCGGTCCGCTGCCGCGGGCCGCGTTTGGTGTGGCGTTGGGACGATTCCCTCGAGTCGTTGCCGTGGGTGAAGGCCGACGCCGCCGCATCGGATTTCGTCGCCGCCGAGCTCGGGGCCGGGGCGATCTCTCAGCGGATCGCGCAAACGGTTCCCACGGTGGACGGGAAGCTTATTGAGGCGGCATTGCTGGCCGAGCCGGATGCGGCGCCCGCGCTGCTCGTTGAGGCTTTGGGCCTGCCCGCCGAGGTTGCCGACTTTCTCGCTGGTTTTCTCGGGGCGACGGCGATCCCGGGTGCGCTTGTCTTCGAACCGAAGCCCCTCCCGCAAAGAATCCAGGCTAGCCTGGCCTACGAGTCGGTGGGCGAGACGAAGTCGAAAACAGGCTATTGGCAGAAGTATCGCAGGATATTCGTCGATCACCCGCGTGTGACCGAGATCGTCTCGTCTATTCAGGCCGGCGTCGGGGCCGTTGTTTTCGCCGGGGGGCTCCGCTCGTGGCGGCGCACCGGTGGAAAGGTCGCAGCTGTGTTCGGCGGGGCGCTCGTGGTCAATGCCGCGACTCGAATTTTGACAATACAGTGGATCCAGACTGCGCTGGAAACCGAGGGATTGTCGGTCAAACGAGACGTGGCGCAGGAAGATTCCCCCGAGCCTTCCTCGGGCCCGTGAACGCGGCCACCACGGCGGAGGGGACGGAGACCGTTACAACGCGGCGATCGGCATCCGCTGCCGCAGCCGGGACAGCGCCTGCCGCAGTTGCTGCGGCGCCTGCCATAAGCCGTCTGCGCAATCACCCTAAGCCGTTACTGCGCAATTGCCACAAGCCGGAACGAAAGGTCTGCCATGGGCGAGAAATCAACCGAAACACCTGGCGCCAAGCCCGAACCCGCCGCCGAGCCGGAAGACGAGCTTGAAGCCTTCTGGACCCTTGCCAGAAACCGCGCTGGAATAGCGCCGCTGGAAGCGGTTCTAGGGCAGGACGACGCCGCGTCGCTCCGACCCCCGGCCTTCGCATTCGGTGACAGCCGCGAAAAGTCAGATCGTCTGGCCAGGCTCGTCCTCGACGGAAAAAAGACCGCCACGTCGAGTTGGCTCGCCTCTTACGAGGCGGAGGGTATCGACATTCCCGAAGTCGGCGACCTGTCGATCATGTGCGACGGGGCGGACATGCCATTGGTGCTGCTGCGCACCGTGGACGTGCGAAAGATTCCTTTTGCCGACGTCGGCCCCGATATCGCCGATGCCGAAGGCGAGGGTACGCATGATGAATGGGCGGCCTCCCATCGTGCTTTTTTCGCCGGCGAATGTGAAGCCTTGGGAATCGACTTCGACCCCGGGGGGATCGTGGTGGTTGAATTCTTTGAGGTCCTTTACCGGCGCGACGGCGTCTGAGCCTGCCGTTCGCGATAGACCTTCTCCAGAAGCGAGCCCAGGGTAGAATAATCGCTCGGTGAC
>CAUSGP010000064.1:0-10208 GCA_963531075.1 uncultured Actinomycetaceae bacterium
GGGGTAGTTCGCCGAAGCATCCGCCTCGTGATGAAACGTCGGCCAGGCAACGGCATGAAACGCGACATCACGAAGAGACGTGGGCTAACGAACCGGGGCCGCAGAAGTTCCCGATCGAGAGCGACACTGTTTGGTATTGCCAACTAGTTGGTCTTACATATATGATGGCAATACCTTCGAAGGAGGAAAAGATGGCCGAAGAGGCGACCCAGTTACGCAAAGGCGTTTTGGAATTGGCCGCGCTCAAACTATTGGCGCCCACCCCCATGTACGGCGCCCAGATCATTTCCGCGTTAGCGGCGATCGACGGGCTTGCGGCAAATCCCGGAACGGTTTATCCCCTGCTGACGCGGCTTGCCCGCAACGGCAGCATTGCGGCTACATGGGAACCTTCCGTCCGCGGCGGCCCACCACGTAAGTATTACTCGATCACAGCCAAGGGGCGCAAAGCCCTCGTCGCACAGACCGCGGCCTGGCGCGTCCTCGCCGCGGCAATGAGCTCGATACTAGGAGATACCGATGAACAGCAGCGATAAAACGCTCAAACAAGAGTCGTTCCTCGAAGAGTTGGCGCGCAAACTCGCGGAGGCTAACGTGCCCGTCAGAAAACGCGAGGTGGTCCTCACGGAGGTCGACGAACTGATGTCCGAGGGAATCGCACCCGAATCTTTCGGTTCACCGGCCACCTTTGCGCAAGAAATCTCCGATGCCCTCACGGGATCTGGCGAGAGCGAAGGCGCAACGATTTGGAGCCCCGAGAATCCAAAATTCTTCACCGACAAGCACAGACCAAACAAATGCTCGCTTTTCGGTTCGGATTCCGTGAATCTCAACATCGGCGCGGTGGTGGTCAAACTCGGATTACTCCGACAAGACGATGTCGACCCCACGGTTTTGGCTGCAATCCCGCAGCGAGCCATTCGCTGTCTGCATTCGGCTCCATTCGTACTCACGGCGGTAACGGCCGCCACGAGCGCACTCATTTATCGGCGTCGGCTTCGCATACCGGTGAAGATAGGCTTCAGCGGGAGAATCAAGAAAACCTGGTCGTCGAAGGCCGGGGGCCTGGCGATGACGGGCATCAGCACACTGGTGAGCATCATGGCAGCTGCAATCCCGACGCAGAATCGGGCGGAAACGCTCGTGCAGTCATCGCAGGCGTTGGCGGTGAACACGGCGTTGCTCTTGACCACATCGGCAGCGTTCATTCAGAAGAATGGGCGCGTTCACCTCGCTTATCTTCCTCTGAGCGTCTGCATCGCCGTCGCCGCAGAAGGCGCAGCTCTTCTCCTTGCCACGCGGTCCGGCCTCGCACGCGTCGAAGGCCGAGTCGAGTGCGGCAAGGACGATTTCTAGCGCGAAGACGACGTCGGACGACAATCGGAGTCGGCATAGCCTCGCGGCTACATGCCCTTCATTTTCGGCGCCTCGCCGCCTCGGCAGACGCCAACGAATCGACGAGCTCATTCGCGGCGTCTCCCGAATGCCCTTTCACCCATTCGACCTCGGTTCGGCCTTCGCGCCCCTCGTACAACTCGAGGAGCCGTTCTACCAGCTCTCGATTGGCGACAGGATTTCCGTCGGATTTTCGCCACCCCTTCCGCCTCCATGTCTTCGCCCATCTGGTCATGGCATTGATGACGTATTGGGAATCGATACGCATCAGCACATCTGCCTCCGGCCCCACATGTTCGAGCGCATGAACCAACGCCGTCAACTCCATCGCGTTATTGGTGGTTTGCAAGGCTCCTCCACTGCCGCGTTCCCCCGTTATCTGCTCGACCCACGCCCAACCGCCAGGCCCCGGATTGCCAAGGCACGCACCATCCGTGGCAATGATCGCGTCGAACCCTGGGACGATCTTTCCGATGCTTTCCGCTCTTCTCTTCTGCTCCCCTCCCGCTTTGCGTTCTTTCCTTCGCGTGTTACCGCGTCCACTCGAATCGTCGATCTCCCAGGCGCAGCCGGATGTGCCGATCGCATTGCCGACTCCATCGGTGTGGACGTCCGCGCCGGTTTTCGCGTCCACATCGTTTCCCGCGTCCGTGCCGTCTTGCGCGTCCGCGTCAATTTCCCCGTCCGTGCCGTCTTGCGCGTCCGCGTCAATTGCCTCGTCCGCGTATACGACATCGAAAAGATCGCCTTGGACACCTTCCGTCTCCGTTCGCAACGAGGACGAAAACCCAAGCGATGCCGACGATTCCTCGGATAGCACGGCTTTGGCCAAAACGACCGAGTCTGCATGCCAGAGGGAGACTGAGCGACCGCCGTCTTCGACCCCGGAGGTAGCGAGCGCATGTCGAACGGCAAGCGCAGTAGGCTCACCGACCTCAAAAAGCCCGAGCCTCTCCAAGGCTTCGCGCAGAGCGTAGACGTCTACGCGACATTCCTCAGCAAATTCGCCAATAGTCATCCATTCTTCGGTCATGTGAACTAGCCTACCCGTGCTTTGGGGCAGCTCGACGCACCAGCTTCCACCAAGCAACAAACCGCCAACCGGAGGAGTGTCGAGCGTATAGAAATCCATGATTGCCGCTCTCATCCACGAGGTCCGGCATCCGCGGCACACCGCTGCCGATCAGTATGACGCACCACATCTTCGAGCGCGTATTCTCCATCGCACTCACAGGCATCTTCGTGCTTTTCCCAGCTCGGAACGGTAGATTTATCGCATTGGCGATCAGCGAAGGAGAAACATGCTGCCTTTGTCCGAATATCGCGAGGCGATTCGGCTAGACGAACCTTTCCCCACACCTGTGGAGGATCCGCGCTCGAATCTCGATCTTCTTCGAGTGGCTTTGGGAGGCCTCAAAAACCGCCGTTATCCGGGAATCGATCCCGATTTGTCGATCTTTCCCGAGAGAGAATTATCCTTCGCTCTGCGTCACGAGCTCGTTCTTCGCGGGCCCGAGCCCATAGACGACGAAGTGACCGATGCCATTAACCTTCTCCTCTACCGGCATTCGGCGCACATGGGCCGCACGACGGCGGAAAACCTCATGCGCATCTCCGATATGATGCCCGAATCCGACTACGGTTCGGCTCGCAACGTGGCAATGTGGCGTGGCGACGTCCGCGAACTTGCCGCTGACGCCGTCGTCAACGCCGCGATGCCAAACCTTTTAGGGTGCAAGGATCCCCTCCATCCATGCATTGACAACTACATCCAGGGCCAAGGAGGCCCGTGGATTCGCAACGATTGCTCGATCATTCGGGAGATCCTAGGTCACGACCAGGAAGTCGGCGACGCCGTTCTCACCCGTGGATATCGCTTGCCCGCTCGCTATGTCCTCCACACGCTCGGCCCCCATCTCAACGGCGGCGAGATCACCGACGAAGATCGCCAAAAGCTCGCAAAATGCTACACGTCATGCCTCGATCTTGCGCTGGCCAAAGGCGACATACACAACGTCAGTTTCTGCGCGCTGTCGACGGGCCGCAACAACTTCCCCTTCGAGGAGGCGACGCATATCGCGCTCGACACGGTGGACAAATGGCTCCAGTATCACGGCACAGACGTGATCGAACTCGTCGTCTTCAACATATTTGAGGACGCGGACGCCGAGGGTTACATGCAGGCGCTAGAAGGATGGGTAGGGGACTGACACATGGAGAAATCCACATTCGGCGCCTCCCACACTGATGCAGACGGAGCGTTCCCGCAAAATACACATGTCGATCGCGAAATTCCAGGCGTTCAGGCCAATGCCTGGAAATCTCAGGGAAGCGCATTCAGTTCGAACAAATCCGATGGCTCAAACAAGGCAGTACCCCGGGTAGTCATAGGCATCATAGCGGTGGTGGCCGTCGTCGTTCTCGTGGGAAATTTTGCTCTTTTCGCCCGGAAGTCCCATGAAGCTGCGGACAAACCGACGTCTAAAAGCACGGCGTCGGCGCCATCGCCCGACGCCGTGCAAAAGGCGGAGAAATCAGCCGCCAAGTCCAAAGGGTGGACAACGGAAGATTACATTCAATCCGTTCCGGAGAAAGGCCGCAAGATCATCTCCTCGATCCCGACCTACCAGAACACCGGGCGCACGCTTGGACCCGCCAATGCAAAGGTCAAGGTCCACCTTTTCACGGATTTCTCATGTCCGATATGCGCTAAATTCCATTCAGAGTCCATGGCGAAGCTCGAAGAATTGGCCAAATCAGGCAAGATCCAACTCGTGTGGCACAATTTCGTCATTTTCGAGCAGCATGGTTCCGACAAGCCCGCCCGCGGGACGTTGGCCGCCGCCAAACAGGGAAAACTATTCGAGTTTGCCGACGCGGCATACAGTGATCTCGCCACTACCGAAGACCACGCCAAGTACACAGACGCATCAGTTCGCGGCGTAGCGCAGAAGATCGGGCTGGACATGACCCGGTTCGACGCCGACTACACCTCGCCCGAAGTGGCAAAAGAGGCTTCTGCCGAACAGCGACTCGTCCAGAACCTCCGCCTCAACGGCACACCCGCCATCATGATTGGCAACGCCTATCTTCCGGGCGTCGCACCCACAAAGGTCATCGAGAATACGATCGACCTACAAGCGACACAATAGCGGTAGGTGTTTTCACTCTAGGTGCTTTCACTCTTGGCTAGTCGCGCTGCCAGGCGTTCCACAGGGCCGCATACTCACCGCCGCGAGCCACCAATTCGTCATGACTGCCGTACTCCACGACCCGGCCGTCAATCATGACGGCTACCCTGCCGGCGTCGTGCGCCGTGTACAGCCTATGGGCGATGGAAACAACCGTACGGCCGTGAAGAACCCTGCCGAGAGCCCGCTCGAGCGAACGCGCCTCCGTCGGGCTGAGCAGCGACGTCGCCTCATCCAAAACCACCACCGCCGGGTCGAGCAGAATAATGCGGGCAAGTGCCACCTGTTGAGCCTGTGGAGGCGTCAAAGCAAGACCTCCAGAGCCAATCTCCGTGTCGAGGCCCTTCTCCAACCCTTCTACCCAGGTGGCTTCCACGGCTGCCAGCGCGGCGAGGATTTCTTCGTCTGACGCGTCCCTTTTCGCCAAACGCATGTTGTAGCGAAGACTCCCGAGGAATGCGTGGTGTTCTTGGGTAACCATGGCGACGATTGAATGGCGTTCCGATTCGGGTACCTCAGAGATTTCGGCGCCTCCGATGTGAATCGATCCTTCCTCGGGAGCGTTGACACCGGCGATCAGGCGCCCAAGCGTCGATTTCCCGGCTCCGGACGGCCCGACGACGGCCACGGTCTCTCCGCGGTGAACCTCCATCGTCACCCCGTGCAGCACATCCTTCCCCTCACGGTAGGCAAATCGGACGTTCGAGATGTCCAGCTGGGAGGCGTCGATCTCGTCGGCCGTGCCCGGCGCCGCGGGGCCGCGAGAGGCTGCGACTCCGCCCTTTCGATCCTCGCTGCTCACCTGCTCGCTGCTCGCCTGCTCACTGCTCACCTCCTCGACGCCGAAAATGCGCGCGAAAGCGACCATCGCGAACTGGAATTCGTCGACCCACCAGCTAAACGTCCACATGGGATAGCGCAGTTGGGCCGCGTACAGGACAATTGCCGTGACGGTTCCATACGTCGTTTGGCCAATGCCAATGAGGTACCCGCCAAGTGTCAGGCCTGTGATCACGGGAAGGTAGATGACCAGTCGATTCATGACGATGAACAGCATGCGAACCCACCCGGTGTAGACCTCGTTTCGCCAATATTCGTAGATGAGCGTATCCATACGTTCCGCTCGGGTTCGCCCTAACCGCATGGCATCGGCCGTAGTTGATTGCTCCACGGTTTCGGATGTGACACCCGACATCCCTGCGTTGATTGCCGAGGCCGCAAGATAGGCGGGGATGCCGCGGCGAATGTTAAACCGGATCGTGAAATAGATCAGAGCGGCGGTGAGAACCACAATTCCGCCGAGGAACGGATCGGCCACGAGAATCGCCCCAAGCGTCGCGATGATCGTCAGGACCGTCATGAATAGGCGGCTCACAGCGCCTTCGATGAAACCGCTCACCCTTTCGACGTCATACGTTGTTCGGCCGATCATATCGCCCGAACCGACGGCTTCTACCGTTCCAAGCGGCAGGTGCGTAACTGTTCGCACAACCCGTTCGCGTAGCATGGCTAAAATCTTCTGCGAGAACACGTAAGCACGCAGGCTGGCCGCGTATCCCAGAATAGCCTGGACCACGACGACCGCAGCGATGAAAACGATCGCATTGCGCATGTACGAAGACGTTGTTCCCGCGGCAACGGCATCGACGGCGCGACCGATGATCATTGGCGTCACGACGCCGACAATGGCCAACGCAACTTGAAGCGCGACGACCAGTGCGAACTCGGCCTTGCGCGTCGCGATGAGTCCCATAAGTTTGCGCACAGCCGTGCGCGTATCAGCGACTGGCAGCCTCATTTCGCCCCTCCGTTCTCGCGGGTGTAAACGGTCGTGTTTTCGCCGGCGGTGCCTTTGCGGGTGGTGTTTTTCCCGACCGCACCTTCGCCTGCCGCTCCCTCACTGGCCAAGCCTTCGCCAATCAAGACTTCGTCGGTGATTTCCCGAGTCGTCGGGCTCGCGTGGCCGTCGGCTTCGTCCTCACCGCGATGGACCACGGCCCGATATTCCGGGTGGGACGAAAGTTCATGGTGAGTTCCGCGCAGTGATTCCTTCCCGTCAACAAGGAAAACAACTTCGTCGCATCTGCCCAGCACCAGGGGCGAGGCGGTCGTCACGATCGTCGTCTTTCCACGGCGATAGCTGGCCAAACGCTCGGCGATCCGAGATTCCGTATGCGAGTCGACGGCGCTCGTCGGCTCAACAAGGATCGTGATGGGCGCACCCAACGCGAGGGTGCGGGCAAGTGCCGCGCGCTGGCGCTGGCCTCCCGACATGGATCTGCCGCGTTCAGCGATCTGACCGTCTAGCCCTCCCTCGGTCGAGGAGAGGACGTCGGCGCCATCGGCCGCGTGAAGGGCGTGCAGCAGGCGCCGGTCGGCGGGTCGCTCCCCCGGTTCCTCGTTGAGAATGGGGCGGACCTCACCACCCGGTTGGAGGACGTCGGCAATTTGGACGGGAACCTCACGAGGCTCAATCGGCTCGGCGTCCGGGCCGAGCAGATTCGATCGGAGCGTGCCCATGTACAGCTCGGCTATCGGGCCGGAGTAGGCGATGTTCTTTCTGACCTCGGCAACGCGATAGTGGCGCAGATCGACGCCATCGGCATACACTTCGTCGGAATCATCGGTGCGAGCCATACGAGCAGCGAGAGCCGCGGATTCCTCGGGAGAAGCGGATACGAGGGCGACCATCTTTCCCGGCTCGATCCTCAATCCCGACCTCACATCGGTCAAGGCGACGCGCTCCCAATCCGGTTCGACGAGGTCCGGATCGGCCTCGGCATCGGAAACCAAATATTTGGCGGCGAGGATCCGCGACATCTTCTTCGCACCGGTCCACGCGCGAGCACCCACGTACGCCGTTTCGATGAGGGATTGAAGCGGAATCTCCAAATACGTGGTGAAACCATAGAAGGCGACGAGTTCTCCCGGGCTGATCGTGCCGTTGTACGTCATCCACAGGCCACTGCAGATCACAACCGCCGTGAAAACGGCCGGCCCAGCCTCGGAAACCACGCGCAGACGCGCACGGTACTTTGAAGCACGGATTCCGGCGTCGCGCACCCGCGCGGATTGCGCTGCATACGTTTCGTTGTAAAGGTCGGCGCCTCCCACTCCGCGCATGACCCGCAATCCGGCGATACCGTCGGAGGCGATCGATGTGAGAGTGCCCGATTCTTCGCGCTGCTCGGCCACCCGCGCCTCGAAAGGCTTGACCATCCAGCTGGTGAGCGCCATAAGAATAGGCATTCCAATGGCGACGAAAAGCCCCAAAAACAAGGAGGTGCGGATCATGAGAACGACGATCACCACAAGACCGAGAAAGGATCCAATAACGGCCGGTAAATACGCTACGAACGAGCCGAGTCTTTCGGCGTCAACGGTCATCGCGGTGACGATGTCGCCGGAGGCCATATTGGCTCCGACATCTGTACGACGCCCGAACACCACACGCATGAGCCGACGTGCAGGGTTCCAAGCCGCACGCATGGTAACGACGATTTCCATCACTTCGGATGCGCTCGTCAAGGAATTGACAAGCACGAGGCCGGCGAACAGCCCTACGCCGGGAAGGATCGCCGGGGTCAGGCCATTTTCCAGGCCGGAATCGAGGGCTTTCCCGAGCGCCCATGGAATAAGTGCCGTGCAGATCGAAGCCAGGCACACGGTGATCGTGTAGAGGAGGTTGATTTTCCATGTGTCCCGTAAGGCTTTGCGCAAAATGGCCGACGGCGCGGCCGGAACCCGATCTGGTTCGGAGGTGATTTCCCGCATGAAATGCGGCAGGCGCCGAGGCATGGGAGCAAGATGAATGCGATGAGAAGAGGATTTCATTGTGGTCTTTCGTAGGCAAGGCGAATAGCCCCGCGTATAGCTCTGACTGGGGTGAGGTCATATCGCCGCGGAATGGACGTCGCGGCGCAGCTAATCAACGAAAGTTATTCATAGCCCGAGACATTACCACAAGAATCCGGTGATTCGCATGCCCCTGCGGAAACATCCCACTTTTCTAAGGAAACGAGGCAGCAACCTCCCCCTAGGGAATACTTGACGCGCGCAAAAGAATTCCTGCAAGCATTTACTTTAATCTTTCATTTCCATTCAGTAGTTGAAATTGTTACTATCAAATGGAGGGTCACTTTCCTTGAAAGCTTGTGGCTTTGAACCGAGCGCAGTTGCGCTCATGATGAATGCGAGGCATACATGTCAACAACCCGAATCTCCCGACGTTTCGCCGCTTTTGCGACGGTTGCCGTCTCGGCTTTCCTGCCGATGTCGGCCTCGTTGGCCGACGACGCTCCGACGCCAACCCCGGCGGCGCAGGCGACGAAGGCCCCCGCAGCACAAGCCACACCGACGTCGGCTGAAAACGTGCCCTTTACGCCTTCGGCCGCCGACGTCGCCCGCGTGCGCCAGCGCGTGCAATCCGACCCAGCTTTCGCCTCGCGCTCCGCACAGGACAAAGAGAACCTCGTGCGCCTGCTCCTCCAGGGGACGTCGGCGCCTGCGCGAACGAATGACGGGCGCTCCCTTGCCTTTCTCGCCCCGCAAGTGCAGGGCTACGGCAAGATTGACGCCGACGCCGCCGCCAAGACTCAGCTTTATGCGACTGTCGACGGCGCCTCAGATCCCTCGAATCTCGCGGCGCGGGCGGAGTTTGCCGACGGCTACTGGAAATTCACGGTCCGTCTGCACAATGTCGGGAGCCGGTCGCAGTACGTCGGCTTCAGCGGGTTCACCCTCCTGAAGCTTGGCGGCGAGGGAGGAAAGTGGGCGAACCCCCACCTCAGGACGTCCTTCAGCGTGGACGGAAGAGCGGTTTACGGCGTGAGGGTGCCCGCGCGCGGCGAGCGGACCGTGACCGTTTCCGTCAGCGATCCGAGCTACAGCCTCTACGAGTACGTGCTTCGCGGCGGCTCCGCGACCGCTCCGCTGGGAGGATTCGTCAGCTTCCGTCCGGCCGAGGATAAGGCCGCCCCGGCGGTCTCAGTCCCCTTCACGGGCATGTTCAAGGCGCTTTGAGCGCATAGAAGAAACCGAACGGCGGGGCCGCGGATGCGAGCACGCCCCGCCGTCGCGGAAGGGCGCGGACGGGCCCGGATCGACAAGGGCAGCCCTTAGAAGAGCAAGCCTTGCCCTTCTTTGGACTCGCCGGCTCGATCGGGCTCGTCTTTTCCCACAAGCAACTCTTCTCGGACCCTTTCAACACTGCCCGCAATCCCTTTACTGTGAGCCCTCTCTAACCATCGCCAAAAACCTGGAACGACGTCGAAGGCGTAATGGTAGTTCTTAGCCTGGATAAAGATGTTCGCGTCAAGAAGGTACATCACGCAACCCCCACTGCATCCGCGAGTTTCTCAAAGGTCGAATGTTTCTTCGTGCCCAGCAGCCGATAAGCGTCTCTGTAAAGCGTCGTGCCTTCGAAAGCGCTCGATATGACCGCGCGGGCAAAACTGCGGCTCAACCGAAAAGGGACCGTGTGGTAGTAGTTTCCGCCGCTAGTGTCTCGAGAGCTTCCATTGGCGAGCCTTTTCGTGCGTGCGCTCTCATTTCGATATGTTTCGACGTATTCATCCCACTTCAGAATGCCGAGATCGAAGATGCGCTTGAGGACCACCAGCG
>CAUSGP010000065.1:0-10140 GCA_963531075.1 uncultured Actinomycetaceae bacterium
GAAGCTGCCTTCATCGTTTCCGTCTACGCTTTCGCCTCCCTCGCAGGGCGAATTTGCTTCGGGACGGTCTCCGACAAGATTGGCCGCGTGCGGACAGTCCAGATCATCTTCATCCTTGCCGCCGCCGGCCTTCTGTTGCTGGTCGTTGGTAAAGGGGATCACAATGTGTTGCCTCTGGTGCTCGGTATTTTTGCCGTCGGCATGGGATACGGCGGGATCATGGGCACGATGCCCGCTCTTGTCATGAGCCAATTCGGCCCGAAGAACCAGGGAATCAACTACGGAGTCGCCTTCAGCGCCTTTGCGGTTTCGGCGATATTCGCCCCGAGACTTGGAGCGAATATCGGTAAGAGTCACGGAGGCGACTATTCGCAGGCTCTCGTCATCGCCATCGTGGCCGCGGTGATCGGCCTGGGTGCGGCTATTGCCTACCAGATCGTGGTGGCCAAGCGCGAACGTCAGAAAGCGGCGTGACGAGCGTCCCCTGCCGGGCGTGCGGCCTCGGCTCCCGCTGACGTATGCGATTCCGGACCCGCACATGCCGGTGCCGCATACGTTGGACTTGTACGCGCCGAGGCCGCACGCCAAGCAACCTTAAGATCGTCAACGCCAAAATGCGCACTTTGGCGTTGGGTACAGGAACCTCTAACCCAAAGCGTTGTGGGTTATATGAATATGGCATGGGCAGACCGCGGGCAAGGTGCGCACCCCGGGAGGGAGTGAGCCAAGCCGGCGAGGTTGCTACATCATCTGTGCCGAGTCGCTACATCATCGGTGCCGAGGCCTCGTCAAGAATCGCGACCTGCTCGGGGGTTAACGTTAAGTCCAGTGCCGCCATAAGATCCGGCAGTTGACCGGCCACCCGTGCGGAGGCAACTGGCGAATCGACGCCTTTGGCGTGCTGCCAGGCCAAAGCGATGCTCGTCGGGCTCGCGCCGAGCTGGGCTGCGACGTCGTCCAAAGCCGCGAGCACCGCAAGGCCCTCGGGTGTGAGGTAACGGCCTGCAGCTCCGCCGCGCGCCACGTTTGTTTTCGCATCGCCCTCGCTGCGGTATTTGCCCGTCAGAAACCCCGAGGCCAAGGCGAAATAGCTTTGCGTGGCCATGCCGTGTTCGCGCGCAAGCGGCAAGTAGGAGGTCTCGAAGCGCCGCCGTTTGACCAGATTGTAATGCTGCTGCAGGATTACCGGCTTGTGCAGGCTCCTGTCACCGGCGTAGCGCAGCCACTCGTCCATCCGCTCGGGCGAGAAATTCGACAGCCCGATGGCGCGCACTTTGCCCGCGTTGACCAGTGCCGAGAAAGCTTCGGCCATGTCGGGGACGGCAACGGCGTCGTCGTCGAAATGGGCGAAATAGACGTCGATGTGGTCAAGGCCGAGCCGCGTGAGCGAAGCGTCGCAGGCAGCCGCGATGTTTTCGGGGGATAGGCCTACGAATTGCGGGTGTTTGGCCACTTTCGTGGCGACGACGACGGCGTCGCGCCTCCCGCCCTTCGCGTACCCGCGGGCTGCGAGCCAGCGGCCGATTGTTTCTTCCGACTCACCGCCGTGATTGCCCGGTGCCCAAGCTGAATATACGTCCGCCGTGTCGATCGTGGTGCCCCCGGCGGCGACAAAAGCATCAAGGACGTCGAAGGATTCCTCCGGTGTGGCGGTCCAGCCGAAGGTGTTGCCTCCGAGCGTGAGCGGTGAGATTGATATCCCGGTTGCCCCTAGCGAAATGTTCTTCATCTGTTTCTCTTTCGAATGCCGATGTTTTCTATTCAAGCGTACCCGTTTGCCGCGTATTCGCAGACGCCCGGCAAGGCGATTGCGCGATTTGGGTGGCGCCCTGCATGGATACGCGTATCCGCGCACGGAATATGTATATTCGCGGACGCGCGGCAAGAAGCGCGCATTCGCAGAAGCGGCAAGGTACGCAAATTCTAAGAAACTAACGAAGCGGCTGTTCTAAGAAACTAACGAAGCGGCTGTTCTAGGAAACTAACGAGGCGGCTGGCCGATTGTCCACTGGCGCGCGAAAGGACCGGGCGACGGATGCTGACGCTCAGCCCGCAGGCCGATGTTGGCGCTCAGCCCGCAGGCCGAAATGTCTACCGGCGTGCAAAAGGGCCGGCAGCTGGGCAACCGGCATATTTAAAACGACATTCGAGGGGTGAGATTTCCCGGTGCCGGTCGGTCTTCCCCAGGACAGGCCGACACCGGGAGGATCGCTAGGGCTAGGCTAAGCCGGCATAGACTGAGCTCGCGCGGCCAAGACCGCGTCGATAGGGTCATGCCGAACCGTTGCGGATCACACGAGGCTTTTGCGGGTCGCGCCAGACTGGTGCGGGCCATACGAGGTTCTTGCGGATCACACGTGGCTGGTGCGAGTGGCGCGGATTCGCTCACGCCGTACCCGAGCGGGCCAAGCATGGCCAAGCCCGGCCGAGTAGGCGTCAAGCCATCCGCGCCGATCTGCGGGTTTTCAGGCGTAGGCGAGGACGTCGTGGAAGGTTTCGAGCGCTGTTTGCGCCTGGTCGAAGCGGTCCATCTGGCGATCGACCTCGATTGTGACTTCCTTGAGCCCGGCGTCCTTCACGGCCTTGCGCAGGCGCGGCAGGTCGAACTCCTCCGGGTCGCAGAACTTCGTCAGCACGATGAGCACGCCGTCGGCCCGCCGCTCCTTAGCCAAATCCACCAGCGCGTTCTCGCGGTGGCGTTCGGGATCGAGCAGCATTGAGACGTCGCCGGTATTCGTGAATTTGGCGACGAGCCTATCGAGGTTGCTCGGCCCGGAAACGGGCGAGTCCGTTCGATACTGACCGGATTCGGCGACGACGTCGTCCCCGACGATCGTCATGGAGTTCTCTTCCAGGATCTGAAGTAGGTTGAGGTTGTCCACGAGAATGCCCGAGGTGACAATGCGGGTCTTCTTCGTCTCGACTTCCATGACTGACAGTTCTTGGACCATCTCGCGCACCAGCTTCGAATGGTCTTCCTTGAGCATGAACCATGCGCTTTTGAAGACGTTGCGGCGGATGGTCGGCGTGACGCAGTCGTGCGACGCCGCGGCGACCGAGAACTGTCGCATGAGGTGTGAGTGCTCGTTGTAGATCTCGATCGTCTTGCCGAGGGCCTCGTCCGAGAACTCGGCCCCGGTGTGGTGTTCCAAATCGCGGATGACCCGCTCATACCCTTCTTTCGTGAACTGCTGGCCGTAGGCGGGCTTGCGGTTCTGCGGGTAGGTCATCGGGATGTACGGGACGCCGTCCACCCCGTGCTGCCAGTTCTGCGTGAGCGCCTTGAGGGTGTCGCACAGAGTGGGGATGATGACGGCGGACATTCCCTCGTACTTCTTCATGAGCGCGAGGTCGAGAACAGTTTGGACGATCCCGCAGTAGAAGGTGGGGAAGTAGGTGCGCGCGCGGGTCACTTTCGCGTCGGCCCCCCACATGCCGAAAGGCACCATTCCCATCGAATGGACCAGCTCCTCGGGCGTGAACTCGGGAACGCAGCCCACCACTTTCTTCCCAGCATCGAGGAAGCCCTGGAACTGGCTGCGTGGACCGTTGGCGATCCTCGCAAATTCTTCGGCTAGCTCTTCGAATTTCGACATGATCAGAATCCCATCTCTTCCATGACTTCGGCAAGGCCTTGCACGCGCGTTTCGTACTGGGCCTCGGAGAAATTGCGGGGGTCGGCCTGGTCGCCGTCGAACGAGGCCAGGGGAATGGAGCACTCGGCGCACACCTGGCGCGATGCCTCCGACATGAATCCCGACCACAGCTTGCACGAGCGATTCGTGTGCACCAGCATTCCCTGGACGTTCTGTTTTTTCACCAGCTCGATGCGCTGGTCGCGAGCCTTTTCGAGGTTCACCGAATTGGGCACCGAGCAGTAGGCGCGAATGAGCCCGTCGAAGTCCTCATACAGCATGCCGAAGGCCACGGCGTAGATCGTCGCCACGGTATTCATGCCGAGGTCGCGCAGCGCGGTGTTCGTGACCCGCAGATGAGGCCAGCAAGCGATGCCCTCGAACATGATCCTGTGCTTTTCCTCGCCGCGGAACGTCGTTTTGCCCTCCGCGACCGCCTTTTCAATCTCGTCGCACAGCGTTTCGAAAGCTTCGGCAGCCTCGACTTTTCCGCGTGCACACACGGCCACGGCCATGTGATTCATGAGGTCAAAGCCGTTGTAGGGCGCCGGGGTGTGCTTGAGCAAGCTGGCGGCTTTGAGCCAGGCGCGCGACGTCCGATTCGAAATCGCCATGACTTCTGCGAAACGCTCTTCCGACCAGGTTTTTCCGGTGATCTCTTCCAGCTGGTGGATCGCGTCGATGAACTGCCCCTTGACGTACTCGATCTGGGCGGGGGAGACGTCGTAATCGGGGTTGAACGGGATGTCGATCATGATCATCGGTATGTGGAGCATCTTGGCTAGCTCCTCGTACCACTTCGTCATGGTGTTGCAGATGTTGTTGCAGCAGAGCATGAAATCCGGCATGGGAATCGGCTGCTCTTCGGCCTTGCCCGTCATGGCCACGCCCAGGTTGACCCGCGCATAGGCGCATAGGTCGTTTGAGTATCCGGCGGCTTCGGCGATGTTGCACATGCGTTCGCCGCCGCCTCTGGCCGCAGTGGCGGCCGCATGGTTCTCCGGATAGCAGACCTTCACGCCGAGCGTCTCGAAGATCTCCTGCGGGAAGTTCGAGGCGCACCAGCCGATCTTTTCGCCGCGCTCTTTCGCTTCTAACGCCGATTTGTAATGTTCGGCGACGATCGCGTTGAGCTTGTACTTCGCCGAGTTCGGGTCGAGCTTCTTGCGCGGACGCGCCGGCGCCTGTTCCGCCGCCTGCCCGGATGATGGGGTTGGTGGCTGTTCCGACGATTGGGCCGGCACATGCCCGGATGGCTGGGCCGACGCCCGATCGGGGGCTTGAGCGGGTCCGTTGGCAGATGCCTCAGCGGGCGTCTGCGTCGTCGTTGCTTCTTGTGCCATCGCACTTCTCCTTACAAACGAATGATTCCGTGCTCCGTCTCCCACGCGTACAGGGCGGCGCCGAGCGCACCCATGTACTGGGCGTTGGGAGGGCAGACGATCTGAAGTCCCAGGTCTTTTTCCAGTGCGTCTCGCACGCCGCCGTTCTTGGCGACGCCGCCGCTCATGCACAGCGTGGGCGTGATGCCGACGCGCATGACGAGGGAGGCGAAACGGGTAGCGACCGATTGGCAGATTCCGGCGACGACGTCCTCCCGCTTCTCACCCGAGGCCAACTGGGAAATGACCTCGGATTCGGAGAAGACGGTGCACGTGGAGGAAATCTTCGAGGGCTTGGTCGCCTTGAAATACTCCTTTTCGAGCTGGGCGACGTCGAGCTGGAGGATCCTCGCCATGACGTCGAGGAAGCGTCCCGTGCCGGCTGCGCATTTGTCATTCATCTGGAAATTGGTCATGATCCCCGATTCGGTGATCGACATGACCTTGGCGTCCTGGCCGCCGATGTCGATGAGCGTGCGCGCTTCCGGCACCTGCGAGAAAACACCCTTAACGTGACATGACAGCTCGGAGACCTTCCTATCCGAATCGGGGAAGATCTTTCTGCCGTAGCCGGTGGCCACGGTTTTTGTGATGTCGCTGCGGCGGACGCCAACCTCTTCGAGGACCTCGGAGACCGCCTTGGCCGAGCCTTCCGTCCCGATCCCCTCGGTCACGAGCGACATGGCCAGAATCTTCTGGTCGTCGTCGATGATGACGCATTTGGAGGTGGTCGACCCGACGTCGACGCCCAAATAGCTCTTGCTCATGCTTCCTCTCATTTCATGTGCGCGCTGGAGGCCGCTTCGCACGGGCGTTTGCACCCGCGCGAAAAACGGCTCCGCGCAACAGGCTCACACTGCGTGTGCCGGCGCTCACTCGCTCCACACGTAGAGCGAGCCGTCGGCGATCATTTGGTCGATGCGCTCCTGCGAGTAGCCGTGCTGGCGCAGGATCTCGGGGCCGTCCTCGCCGGGGAAGCGCCCGCGGCGGTACTCGGGCTTGCCCTGCTCGGCGAAGCGCACGGGCTGGTGCACCAGGGTGCGCGTATTGCCGTTCTCATACTCGAAGGCGGTGAAGCAATCGTTGTCCCAGGCCTGCGGGTCGTCGAGGATGTCGGTGAGCGATTGCGCCAGGGAGAACGGGATGTCCGCCTCCACCAGCGGCGCGCGCCATTCCTCGACCGTCTTCGTCTTGAAGGTTTCGGAGATGAGCTTGTGCAGCTCGGGCCCCAGGCCGTTTGCCTGCAGATTCTGGATGGGGAAGTAGCGCTCGTCCTCGGCGAGCTCGGGATGGCCGATCGTCGTGATGAAGACCTTGAAATACTGGTTGTAATTCGGCATGCAGGTCTGGATGTAGCGGCCTTCCTTCGTGGGCCACGAGGACAGCAGCGGGTTGTCGTAATCGCTGGAATCGATGGGGAAGGCCTTGCCGATCTCCGTGTACTGCGCAGCCTGGATCGCCATGCCGAGGTTGAAGACCGCGGTTTCAAAAAGCGAGGACTCAACCTTCTCGCCCTGGCCGGTTTCCCGCGCGTGGTAGAGCGCCGCGAGGATGCCGGCAGCCAGGTTCATCCCGACGTTGTGGTCGCCGGTTCCCGGGACGACGTTCATGGGCAGGCCGCTCTTTTGGCGAAGCGTCTCCAAATAGCCGCCGCGGGCGAAGAACGCGGTGAAGTCAAATCCCGGAAGGTCTTTATCCGGCCCGTACTCTCCATATCCCGTGCAGATTGCGTAGACGAGCTTGGGAAACCGTTTCTTCAGGCTCTCGTAGTCGAGGCCTTGGCGTTCGAGCGGGCCCTGACGCCAGTTAGTTATGAGGACGTCGGCGTCTTCGAGAAGCTTGAAGAATGCCTCGCGCCCTTCCTCGGACTTCGTATTGATGGAGATGTTGAGCTTGTTGGCGTTTTCGAGTTCCCAGGTGGTGTTTTCGTGCCAATCGAGCGGGCGGCCTTCCGAGGGAGCCGTGAAACGCAGGGGATCGCCCTTGGCTGACTCGACCTTGATGACCGTCGCGCCCTGATCGGCCAGGAAACGGCCGGCTGTGGCGGCCGCGATGAAGTTCGCCAGTTCGATGACTTTGACGCCTTCGAGCAGCTTCTTTGACATTCCGAGGTCTCCTTTCGGATCTGCGCGTGAGGCCGCCGGCTGCGTCCGTGCGGTGGACGATCGCCCTGCGGTTGAGGCTGCGCGCAGCTCCTTGTTGCGTGATTCAGTTTGTGTTCGCTTGGAAGTTTCTAGGGCGGCGATTCACCCGGTAGGAGGCTTGCGCTTTCTGCCGGAGGGTTCTGCGAGGCTGCGGGGCTCGTCGGTGAGCCCCGCGCGGCTGCGTTGCCGGTGAACGTCCTCCCCGCGGCTTCCGTCCTGGCCGACGGCGCTCGCGAGCCGTTGGATGTGCCCGGTTGGCCGGATGCGCCCAGGTGAGTGCATCCAGTGTGGCCGTGCATGCCGTGACGCGCTGCAGCCGGTTTGGCCGGATACCGCGGGATATTCCCTGCGTGATCACGCTAACACCGAGGTTGGGGAAGCTCTGTCACCTTTGGTCCCAATTCGGACCGAATCGGTCCGCTAAAGGGTGGGGAGATTGGTAATTTTCGGCTATATGTCGCCGAAAGGCCATAAACGTGAGGGTTTGGTGCCATAAATCGGCGCCGCCGGGCAACGCCTGTAGGAGCATCCGCTTTCCGACGCATTGGCGTGGCGTTGCCGGCGACCTTCACCTCGAGCGGGCCGATAGCTTGTGATCGTCGTCCCTGGGATGACGGTCTATCGCGGCTGGCCGGATCACGTTCCGCTGAGGGAAGACGGGGTCAGAGTCCCGGCGGAGTCGGCCAGGGCTCGTCCTTCTCGAGCTGGGCGGCGAGCGCCAGAAGCAGGCCCTCGCGGCCGGGCCGGGTCACGATCTGCATGCCGATCGGCAAGCCGTCCGCGCTCACCCCGCCGGGAATCGACAGCGCGGGATGGCCTGTCACGTTGAAGATCGACGTGTTGGCGACCGTTGGCGTGCCCCGGAAGACCGACGCGAACGTGCTTCGGCTCTCCAGCCAGCCCGAAGGGCGCGGCAGTATGGGAATCGTGGGCATGACCAAGACGTCGGCGGTGGGAAGGAAGCGTTCGTTAAAGGCCCGGGCGATTCTCTCGCCGCGCCGTTCGGCGAATCTCACCAGGCGCGTCGGAATCAGGCGGCCGACGGCGGCGATGCGGCGGGTGTGTCGCTCCAGCTTCTCGGGCGCCTCGACCGAGTCGGCTTCGACCGCCATGCCGGAGAAGTATTGGGAAAGGAAGGCGTCTGTGGGCACGGGCCATGCGGCGTGCGTTTCGCGAACATCGTGGTCCAGGCGCGCGAGCCTTCGGACCAAAGCCGCCAACGCGCGATCGACCTCGGGGTCATTCTTCAGTCCGGGCACCGGCGAGCGGCCGGTCCAGGCTATCCGCAAAGGCCCGGTTCCACGCGCGACGACGTCGCGGTACGACTCGCTCACGGACTGCGCCCTCCATTTGTCCGAAGGCAGGGTCCCGGCGATTACGTCGTAGAGCAGAGCTGAATCGGCTGCTGTGCGGCTCAATCCGCCGAGCACCACGAGGGCGTGCCAGTGCTGCGAGGACGGGGCCAGCGTCACCCTGCCGCGCTCCGGTTTGAGGCCGAGTATTCCGCAGCAAGACGCGGGAAGGCGAATGGATCCGCCGCCGTCGGCGCCAAGTGCGAGCGGCGTCATTGCCGTCGCCATCGCCACGGCCGATCCTCCGGAGGAGCCGCCGGGAGAGAAATCGCGTCGCCACGGATTGAGGGTGGCGCCGTAACGGTCCGAGATTGTTTCGGGGCAGCGGCCGAACTCCGGCATCGTCGTCTTGCCCACGATAATCGCGCCGGCTGCCCGCACGCGCCGAATCACCTCGCTGTCCGCGGCCGCAGGGGAAGAGTTTCCGTATCCGCCAAGGGTGGTGGGCAGACCCGCGACGTCGTACTCCTCCTTCACGGCGATGGGAACACCGGCCAGAAGCCTTTCGACGTTGCCGGTTGTGGGCGCGGCGTTCGTTCCCGCCGCCTTACGCCCGTTTCCTGCGCGTGAGAGCTCCCGTTCGCGGGCGAGTTCCGCGTCAAGCAGGTCGGCTTCGGCGAGGGCCTCCTCGGTTCGCACTACGGTGAAGGCGTTGAGCTCTGGATCGAGGCGGCCAATGCGTTCCAGGGATGCGGCTGCTAGCTCGCGCGCGGTCCAGCGCCCCGACCGCACACCTTCGGCCATCTCGCTCGCCGACAGTTGCGTGAAAACGTCCTCGTTCATAGCTTTGATTCTAATCCCTGCGCGCTTCCAAGCGGCGCCCGACTTCAACGAAAGCCTGCCGCCAATCGGCGCTCGACCGCTAGCCTTCGACTGTCGCCTGCTTCAAGCGTCCGTCCCTTTTACGCGGCGGGTGCAGCGGCTCTCTTACGCGAGCTCGACGACGACGGGCACGTGGTCCGAGGCCCCCTTGCCCTTGCGTTCATTGCGGTCGATATGCGCCGCGGCGACTCTCTCAGCCAAAGCCGGGCTTGCCCACGCGAAGTCGATCCGCATGCCTTCGTTCTTCGGAAAGCGCAGGCGCTGGTAGTCCCAGAAGGTGTAGGGGGCCTCGGTCGCGCCGCGCGTGACTTCCGCGAATCCGGCATCGCCAAAGGCGTGGAAAGCTTCACGCTCGGGGTCGCTCGCGTAGAGTTCGCCTCGGAAGAGTTCGGGGTCCCACACGTCGGCGTCGCCCGGGATGACGTTCCAGTCTCCGGCCAAAAGGAGCTGAGCCGAGGAGTCCTTGGCGAGCTGGGCGCTCGCGGCCTGCCTCAACGCGCCGAGGAACTCCAGTTTGTAGGGGTAATGCGGGTCGTCGAGGGCCCGGCCGTTGGGCACGTACAGGCTCCATACGCCGACGCCGCCGCACCGTGCGCCGATCGCCCGTGCCTCGACTTTCGGCTCGGCGCCTTCTTTGCCGAAGGCGGGCTGGCCCTCGAAGCCGACGGCCACCTCCTCGATGCCCACGCGCGAAAGAATCGCCACGCCGTTCCATTGGTCGAGCCCGTGGGCGGCGACTTCGTATCCGGCGGCTTGGAACGCGGCGGCAGGGAACTGGTCGGGGCGGGTGCGCGAGCGCGTCGGG